>NZ_JBMDIJ010000060.1:0-40421 GCF_057808595.1 Pseudomonas sp. FG98
CGGCCGGGCGGCGATCCGATTGCCGGCGATGCGCCGCGCGGGCGGCGCTCGATCTCAAGGGCGCTGCAATAGTCACGACAAGCACCTGGCAGCCGCACCCCTATTCCAACGCCCATTCCGCCAGCGTCCCAGTGACCTGCTTCATCAGCACATTCTCGATATCCCGCGCCCCGGCGCCGCTGCATTTGGCCAATACCGCCTTGACGATGCCGCGGTCGAAGTCGAACTGCTTGCCGGTGGCGGCCTTGTAGCGGTCGCGGAGTTTTTCCAGTTTATGCAGGACGATGCCTTCCAGGGTCGCTTCATCCAGCGGGTGATAGGGCACCACGGTCATGCGCGCGAGGAACGCCGGGCGGAACGCTTGCAGCAACACCTTGTGCAGGCGTTCGTTGAAGACCTCGCCATCCAGCTCGGCCTTGGGCGTTTCCAGGATCAGCTCGGCACCGACGTTGCTGGTGGCGAGCATCACGGTGTTCTTGAAGTCGACGGTCAGGCCGCTGCCGTCCTCCATCACGCCCTTGTCGAAGACGTTGTAGAACGCCTCCAGTACATCCGGGTGGGCCTTTTCGATCTCGTCCAGCAGCACCACCGAATAGGGCTTGCGCCGCACCGCTTCGGTGAGCACGCCACCGCTGCCGTAGCCGACGTAGCCGGGCGGGGCGCCCTTGAGCTGGCTGACGGTGTGCGCCTCCTGGTATTCGGAAAGGTTGATGCTGATCAGGTTGCGCTCGCCGCCATACAGGGCGTCGGCCAGGGCGTAGGCGGTCTCGGTCTTGCCCACGCCGGTGGGGCCGGGGAGGAGGAACACGCCGACCGGCTTCTGCGGGTCGGTGAGGCCGGCGCGGTAGGCCTGCAGGCGCTGGGCGATGGTGTCGAGGGCGGTTTTCTGGCCCATTACCCGCTGGCCCATGCGCTGGCCGAGGGTGCGCACGGCGTGGGCTTCGTCGGCGAGCATCTTGCCCACCGGGATGCCGGTCCAGCCGGAGATCACCGCCGCGACGATCTTCGAGTCGACCTGCTCGGGCACCAGCGGATCGTCCTGGCGGATGGCGTCCAGACCGGCTTCAAGACGCAGCAGTTCGGCGGCCAGGTAGTCGATGCGGCTATCGGTGTCGGGGTCGCGCTTGGCGGCATCGGCGTCGGCCTTTTCGCTCAGGGCCAGCAGTTCCTGGCGGGCTTCCAGCAGCTCGCGCACGGCCTCCCGTTCTTCGCTCCAGCGGCTTTCCAGCTCGCGGGTGGCGGCCTGGTTGTCGGTCGATTCCGCCTCCAGGGTGGTGATGCGTTCGCGGTGATCCTGGCCGGTGGCCTGTTCGCGGCGCAGGCGCTCCAGCTCTTCGTTGAGGCTGTGCTGGCGGTGGCGCAGGCTTTCCAGTGGCGGCGGTACGTCGTGCTGGCCGAGGGCGACCCGGGCGCAGGCGGTATCGAGAATGCTGATGGCCTTGTCCGGCAACTGGCGCCCTGAGATATAGCGGTGCGATAGCTTGACCGCGTCCTGGATCGCGCTGTCGAGAACCAGCACGCCATGGTGCTGCTCCAGCTTGGCGGCGATGCCGCGCAGCATCTGCACGCAGGTGGCCTCGCTCGGCTCCTCGACCTGGACCAGCTGGAAGCGCCGGGCCAGGGCCGGGTCCTTCTCGAAGTATTTCTTGTATTCCTGCCAGGTGGTGGCGGCCAGGGTGCGCAGTTCGCCACGGGCCAGGGCCGGCTTGAGCAGGTTGGCCGCGTCGCTGCCGCCCTCGGCGCCGCCGGCACCGATCAGGGTGTGGGCTTCGTCGATGAACATGATGGTCGGCTTGGGCGAGTTGCGTACCGCGTCGATCACCCCCTTGAGGCGCTGCTCGAACTCGCCCTTGACCCCGGCGCCGGCCTGCAGCAGGCCGAGGTCGAGCACCCGCAGGCAGACATCCTGCAGCGCCGGCGGTACGTCACCGGCAGCGATGCGCAGGGCCAGACCCTCGACTAGCGCGGTCTTGCCGACCCCGGGAGCACCGACCAGGATCGGGTTGTTCTGCCGCCGGCGCAGGAGGATGTCGATGCATTGGCGGATCTCGCCTTCGCGGCCGATGATCGGGTCGATGCGCCCGGCCCGGGCATCGGCGGTGAGGTCCTGGGTGTACTGCTCCAGCAGCGGGTCCTCGGCATCCTGCGCCGTGCCCTTGGCGCGCTTGGCCGGGGCGTTGGTTGCAGGCTGTTCGCGGGAATTGCGGGTCAGCTCCTGGAACTGGCTGCGCAGGCTGTCCAGGGGGATCGCCAGCAGTGCGGCGGCGCTGTTGAGCAGTTGCCCGCGCAGGTCCTCGCGCTCCAGCAGGGTCAGCAGCAGTTGCCCGGAGCGGATGCGCGGTTCGCCGCCACGGATGCTGGCCTGGAGTACGGTTTCCTTGAGCAGGTTGATGGTCTGTGCCGACAGTGATGGGGTGCGCGTATTGCCGGCCTTGAACAGTTCCAGGGCGCGGTTGATTTGCTCGGCCAGGGTGTCGCGCTCGACTTTGAAATGCGGCAGCAGGCAGGCCAGGTCACCGCCCGGGATCTCCAGCAGTTCCAGGAGAAAGTGCTCGACCTCGACGAAGTGATGCCCGCGTTGCAGGCAGCGCTGGGCGGCACGCTCCAGGGCGTCGCGGGTGTCGGTGTTCAAGCATGCGATCAGGCTGCCGAGTTCCATGTTCAGTCCCTAGCCGATTGGCGCAGTCGGGTTTCGATTCGCTGGAGGTGATCCGCGGTGTCGTGGCGGTGCACGCCGTTGTTCCAGTTTAGGCGGGTGTTGTGCGAGCGCCCCAGGTGCAGCGGGCCTGCGCCCTTGATTTCGAGGACCAGCTTGCAGTCCAGGTCGGGGCCGAAATACAGCGCGGCGAGGTCGGCGAGCTGCTGGTGCACCTCGCCCTCGGGTAGCAACGACTCGGCCTGGGTGGCGTTGAGCGGGCCGAAGGTCAGGGTGATGCCGGCATGCTCATCCCAGATGTGCTTGCCGGCGATCGCCGTGCGCCCGAGGCTGAGGTTACGTCGCCCGCGACCGAGCACGCTGCGGCTGCCCGGCGGGATTTCGCACCAGGCACCGGTATAGGGAGTGATGCTCAGGGGCAGGCTGAAATGGTGACGGACGATCGAGGCAAAGCCGGCCAGGGAGCGCCGGCCGCCCGCCAGCAGCGCGGTACGTGCCAGCAAGGCAGCGTCCGGCAGGCCCTGGCGTTCGCGCAGGCCCTGCGGGAGCAGGCCGCTGAGCGCGCGCAACTGCTGCTGCACGGGGGTTGCCTCGGGTTTGGCGAAGCCGAGGGCGATACGGTGCTTGCGCAGGGCGCGATAAAGCAGGCTGAGCAGGCGATGCTGGAACAGGTCGAGGAATTCCGCCGGGGCATGGTCGCGGGCTACGGCGCGTTGCTGCAGCCATTCCTGGAATGCGTAGGGCAGGGGGCCGTCCGGGCCGCCGAGGCCGAAGATCGGCGTGCTGAGGATCGGTCGCGGGTCGCCGGCCTCATGGCTGAGCTTTTCCACCTGGGCCATGGGGAATACCGGGGTCAGCGGGCCGCGCAGGCGCACCGCTTCGTTCTGCGGCACGCTGCCGCAACCGAGCGAGGTGGCCTTGCGGTTCTCGTGCTCGAGGATCAGCAAGGCCTGCAGCAGCTCGAAACCCTCGGGCCGGGCCCGCAGGGTCTCGCTCAGAGGCTCAGGGGCATGCCGGCCTGCGGGCTCCATGTCTTGATCTCCTTGGTGGCGTCGTCAGCGTCGACCAGCACGGTGCTGATATAGCGGTTGGCAGTGGCATACAGCGAGAAGAACTGCGCCAGCACCGCGGAAAACAGCACGGTGCTATGTCCGGCGAAGTAGGTCGGGTCGAGCTGGATGCGGACTTCCAGGCCCTTGCGCCAGCCGCGCCAGGCGTCGCTGCCGACATGAGCGACCCGGCGCTCGCTGCTCAGGCTTTTCAGGCCTTCGATCTGCCGGCTGGCGCTGGCTTCGTTGCGCAGGTTGTGCAGGGTGAGCATCTCGCGCAGGGCGTCGAGGGCCTGGGGGCCTTCCACCAGCGACAGATGATTGAGGGTCAGCTGCGACACCAGGCGCCAGCGCGACTGGCCGTCCAGGTGCGGTACGCCCTGGCTGCTGGGTGGATTGACCAGGCGCGCGCTGGCCGGGGCGCCGGGGCGCTCGAAGGACAACTGGGTTCCGGCCGGCAGGCTCTGCGCCAGGTGACGGTTGGTGCACAGCAGGTCGGCGCTGAGGCTGAAATTCCAGGCCGGGCCCAATGGGTCGAAGCCCGGATCGACCAGGCTGACCAGCAGGTCGCTGCCGATGCGGTTCGGGGTCAGGCCGTGGATCCGTCGGGCATGCCAGTAGCGGGTCGCCGCGCTGCCATGCTGGCTGCCGTAGTAGGGCGCCAGCGGGCGTACCACGCCGTCGGCGGAGAGGCTGCGCATGCTGCGGATACTGTGGATCTCCACGCTGTTCTCGCGGTGGCTGTCGGCGACCAGGCGGTATTCGCTGCTGCGCCCGTCCGGGCGCAGGGGTTCCGAGGTGCGCCGGAACAGGTTGATCGCCGGCGCGCAGCCGAGGGCGAAATCGCTGGCCTGGAGGAATAGGTGCGGCGGCAGCGGCCGGTCGAACACCAGGTACAGCTCAAGGCTGTTGCCGTCGATCCGGCTCGGATCCAGTGGCACATCGAAGAAGTGGAATTTCTCCGGGAAGGCGAAGTACTCGGCCAGCAGCCGCAGGCCGGGATGCACGCCGTCTTCTTCGGGCAGCAGGGCCTGGTCGTCGGCGAAACCGACCACCTGTGGCAGGCCGTCGAGGCGTTGCAGCTTGTCGCGGCTGGCACCGTTGTAGACCGCTAGGGTATGGGCGCCGAACAGGTCGTACAGGGTCGCGTTGATCATCGGCGAGGCGTCGAGATGCAGGCGCAACTGGCGCAGCTGCAAGGCGTTCCAGGGCGCCTTGCCCTGGCAGTCGATGCGCAGGCGCAGGGCCGAGGCCGCCTCGTACAGGCCGGTCAGTTCACGGGCTTCGTCGCCGCCGAGCAGCACGGCCTCGCTGATCTGCAAGGGCCACAGGGTGACCTCGGCGCTGGTACGGAAATGCAGGCTGTCGCCACGGGTGGTGGTGACGAACAGCGGGGTGTCGCGGGGCAGGCTGTAGCCGCTGTCCAGGGCGCCCTTGGTCAGGTCCGGCTCGAAACGCACGATGGCGCACGAGGGCAGGGGGCGCAGGGCCAGGGGGTAGAGCTGCTCCAGCAGGGCGTCGCTGAATTCGGCGTAGTCGTCGTCGAGGCGGCGTTGCAGGCGTGCCGACAGCAGGGCGAAGCCTTCCAGCAGGCGCTCGATATGCGGGTCCTGGCTTTCTCCCGGGGACAGCTCCAGACGCCGCGCCACCTTGGGGTAGCGATTGGCGAAGGCGCTGCCGGCGTTGCGCAGCCAGGTCAGTTCACGTTGGTAGTAATTGAGCAGGTGGGGGTCAATTGAGTCGCTCATGGCTGACCTCCAGGCCTGTGTCGCTCTTGTCGAGGACAAAAGCCACCGGCCATTGCGCGCTGCCCTGGCGCAGCAGGCCGCTGACCAGGATATTCAGGCGCCGCGGTTGCCCGGCCACCAGGCGCACGTCCACCTCGCCCAGCTTCAGGCGTGGTTCGAAGTGGCTGATGGCGGCACGGATTTCCCGGGCGATGCGCCGGCGATCGTCGCTGTTGCTGGCCTGCAGGCCGCTCCAGTCGCCGATGCCGTAGTCCAGCACGGTAGGCGGGGTGCTCAGCGTCGGCCCGGCGCGGCGGCTGTTGAGCAGCCGCGTCAGTTCCCGGCGCACCGAGTCGGCCAGGGCCTGGCGGTCGAGCGCCGGGGCCTCGCCGGCATCCCCGGCCAGGCGTTCGAACAACAGGGGGCGCATACCGCTGGACATCTAGCGCGGACCTCAGCTGCCGGCCTTGTTCAGGGTCATGTCCCAGCTGGTGCCCGCCACGCCTTCCTTGGTGCCGTCGTCTTTCTGGGTGGTCAGTTCCCACTTGATCTTGGTGAAGTTCAGGGAAATGGTTTCCACCGGCTTGCCGCCGGTACCGCCGCTGACGCTGACGTTGGAGAGGATCACGTTGTCCAGGGTGTAGACGATGAACGGCATGATCTGGCCGTTGCTCTCGGCGGCGTTGCGGCCGATGGTGATCTTGGCCTGGGTGATCGGCTTGCCGGACACGCAGTACAGGTTGAGGTTGGGGGTGGAGGTGTCAATGAACTTGGTCAGGGTGAATTCGCTGACGAAGGGTTTGCCCGACGTCCGCTCGGTGTTGCTGACGTCGTTGGTCACCTGCATGGCGACGTTATGGCTGTAGGACATGATCTCGATCTTGTCCTTGTAGCCCTCGATCAGCGAGTCACCTTTGATGTCGTCGCCGAGGTCCAGAATGATCGCATCCATCGCGTGAAGCTCCTGCAGTCAGAAAATTCGAATAGGAAGGGGAAGACTCCCGCAGGCGTGCCCGCGGGAGCCTGGGTCAGGCTGCGACCGGTGGTGGCAGGGTGGCGACCAGGCGGATCGACGCGGTCAGCTCTTCGAGCTGGAAGTGCGGACGCAGGAACACCGTGGCGCGGTAGGCGCCTGGCTTGCCGGCCACTTCGCTGACATCGACGCGGGCTTCGCGCAGCGGGTACTGGGCCTTGATGTCCTGCGGGGCGTTATCGTTGACCAGCACGTAGTCGGCGATCCAGTTGTTCAGGTAGGTCTGCACGTTGTCGCGGGTCATGAAGCTGCCCACCTTGTCGCGCATGATCACCTTCAGGTAATGAGCGAAGCGCGAGGCGGCCAGCACGTACGGCAGCATCGAGGAGATCCGCGCGTTGGCGTTGGCCTCGTTGGTGTTGTAGGCGCGTGGCTTGTTGGTGGTCTGGCCGCCGAAGAAGACGGCGGTGCCGCTGTTCTTCTTGTGGCACAGGGCAATGAAGCCGAGGTCGTTCAGTTCCTTCTCGCGGCGGTCGGTGATCGCCACTTCGGTCGGGCACTTCAGGGTCAGGTCGCCGGACGCGGTCTTGAAGGTGTGCTGCGGCAGGTTGGTGACCGCACCGCCGCTCTCGGCGCCACGGATCGCCGCGCCCCAGCCGAACCGGGCATAGGCGTCGGTCAGGCGGCGGGCCAGGGCCCAGGATGCGTTACCCCACAGGTACTGGCTGCCGTCCGGGTTGCTGACGTTCTCGGTGAAGTTCATGCCTTCCACCGGCAGGGTGTCCGGGCCGTAGGGCAGGCGCAGGAGGAAGCGCGGCAGCACCAGGGACACGTAGCGCGAGTCTTCGGTCTGGCGGAACTCGTTCCAGGCATTCAGTTCCAGGCTTTCGAAGATCTTGGCCAGGTCCTTCGGCACGCCGAGGTCGGTGAACTGCTTCATGTCGAACAGCAGCGGGCTGGCCGCGGCGATGAACGGCGCATGGGCGTTGGCCGCGACTTCGGAGAGCTTGCGCAGCAGGGCAATGTCCTGCGGGTGGCGGCCGAAGTAGTAGTCGCCGACCAGCACGCTGAACGGATGGCCACCGAAGGTGCCGTATTCGTCTTCGTAGATTTTCTTGAACAGTGCGGTCTGGTCGAAGTCGACGGCGCGGTTCAGGTCTTTCTTCAGCTCGGCTTGCGACACGTTGAGCAGGCGCAGCTTGAGGCGGGTGCTGGTCTCGGTGTTGCTGACCAGCATGTGCAGGCCGCGCCAGGAGGCTTCGAGCTTCTGGAAGCCTTCGTCGTGAAGGATTTCGTTGAGCTGGTTGCCGATCAGCTTGTCGATCTGCTCGATGCGGTCGTTGATCAGGGCGCGGGTGTCAGGGTCCTGGCCCTGGCTGACGGTCAGGGACTTGTCGAGAACCTGGCTGGCGAATTCGGCGATCAGGTCCTGGGCGTAGACCTTCTGACTTTCGTCATGAATGATCTGGCCTTCCTTGATGATCTTTTCCAGCAGACTCAGGGTCTGGGTGCTGCCTTCGCTTTGATTCTCGGTGCTGGACGCGGGCATGGTGGAGTCTCCGGGTGCAAAGGGAATGATCGGGCGGGCGAATCAGGCGTCGGACCGGTTACTCGGTCTTCGGCTCGGTGGATTCACCGGCGTCCGCTTCGTCTTTCTTGACGTCTGGCGTCGCGTCGGCGGGCGCGGCGCTGGCACCGGAGCGGGCTGCCTTGATCTCTTCGAGGTCCTTGTCGGCGCTGGCCAGCACTTCCTTGAGCAGTTCGTCGAGCTTGTCGTTGCCGTCCAGTTTGGTCAGCAGGTCGCGCAGGCGCTCGCGGGCACCGAACAGGACCTTGAGGGAGTCGACCTTGTTGACCACGTTGACCGGGTCGAAGTCTTCGATGGAGTTGAATTCCAGCTTGGCGCTGAGCGGAGAGTTGCCACCGCTGAGGGTGTTCTTGACGTTGACGGTGACGCTGGGCTTGATCGATCCCAGGACCTGGTTGAAGTTGTCGCTGTCGATCTCGATGAAACGACGCTCGCCGAGTTTTTCCGGGTTGGCGGTGGAACCGGAGAGATCGGCGAGGATGCCCATGACCAGCGGCAGTTCCTTTTTCTCGATGGCGTTACCGGTTTCTACGTCATAAGTGATCTGCACACGAGGCGGGCGAACCCGGTCCAGCTTGTGCTGAATACTCTCTTCCATAGTGGCTGACTCCGATGCAGAAGGCGGGAGCAATGCAACGGTTTCCCACTGATCGCATTCCCTTGCTTAGACCGCGGAGCGGACACACTCGCGTTGGAGGATCCTGTTTTCCGCAATCACCTCAATTCGTCATGGTGGCGAATTGGCATGGATGCTATAACAGGCATGCCGAAATGCAAATAAAACTTTTCTTGGATCATTATGCGTCTTAAAAAGTTCATGTTTTTCAAGATGATGGTGGTACTTTTAGGCGCCCTCTACATGGGCGGATGCTCGTATTTTGGATCCAAAGTTAGTGTCGACGGAGTTACTCTCGATGTTGCTTTGCGTGCAAATGATGACTCGCCTATTGCGGTCGATTTTATTGCGGTCAACGATATTGATTTGCTCACAAAGTTGTCAGGACTGACAGCAAAACAATGGTTTGCAACCCGCGATCAATATCAGCGCGATTTTCGTCAATATCTTTATGTTTGGGGTATGGAATTGGTGCCGGGACAGTTGATTGAATCGTCAACTTTCCCGCTGGATGGAAAACCGTCGGTGGGACTTTTGGCCTTTGCCAACTACCAGAGTCCGGGCGCCCATCGCCTGCGCCTGGAAGACCAGCGCAGCATTCGCTTGAAATTCGATGCGCGCGAGATGACCCTGCTCGACCAGAACATACGCTGAGCGCGGCCGCGTTCGGCCATATGCCAAATACAGGATGTCAAGGGAACCTATGAGCGTGCGACCTGATGTGGTCTGCTGGTACGAAGGCATGCAACTGCTGCCCCAGCATTTTCAGTTGCAAGGGTTGCGGGCCGAAGCCATGGCGGCGCACCTGGCCCAGGCCGCCAACCCCTGGTACTGGGGCGTGACGCAACTGGCCTGGGAAAAGCCCGCGCTGGTCGCCGGCAAGCTGCGCATCCTCGCCCTGGAGGCCACACTGCCCGACGGCATGCCGATCAGTATCGGCGCCGGGGAGGGCGGCCTCGCCGAGTTCGACCTGGCCGAGGCGGTGGCAGCCGCAGCCGATTCGAGCGTGACCATCTACCTCGCCGTCAACCCGATCTGGCAGGGCCAGCGCCTGCGTGCGCTGGATGGCCGCTGGCGCTCGGCGCAGAGCGAGCCGGTACCGAATCTGGACAACGCCCTCGACGATGAACGCGTCACGGTGTGGAAACCCCATCCGCGCCTGGTCACCGATGCCAACAAGGCCGACACCGTGTGCCTGCCGCTGCTGCGGGTGAGTCGCGCCGATGGTGGCTACCAGGTGCAGGATGACTTTATCGCGCCAACCCCGCGCATCCTCCCCGAGTCGCCCCTGGGCCAACGGGTCTTCCAGTTGTGCGCGACCATCCGCGAGAAGTGCGTGTTCCTCGGCAAGCGCCTGCAGGCGGTGCAACTGGAGGGTGACTCCGGCAGTGCCCAGGAGCTGCGTCGACAATCGGTGGCACTGTGGGCGCGCCTGCCGGAAATCGAAGGCGCCCTGAACAGCCGTATCGCTACGCCCCAGGGCCTGTTCGGCTTGCTGCTGGGCATGGCCGGGAGCTGGGCGGCGCTCGATCCGACCAAGGCCGTACCGGCCTTCGCGCCGTTGGACTTCCTCGACCTGTACCGCGGCTACAACGAGGTGCTGCGCTGGATGGAGCAGGTGCTGGGCAAGTTGCGCCTGGGCTATCGCAGCGTGCCGTTCGAGCAGAAGGGCAATGTCTACGAGGTCCAGTTGCCGTCCCCCGAGGCCGACCAGACCCTGGTCATCGGCCTGCGCATGCCGGCCGGCTCGCCCGAGGAAGATGCCCGGCTATGGCTGGGGCGGACCATCATCGCCTCCGCCACCGAGGTTCCGGAACTGGCGCGCCAGCGCCGCCCGGGCCTGGCGCAGAACCCCATGAGCCGCAAGGAACAGGTGGCCTACGGTGTTGGCGACGACACCCGGCTGTTCGTCATCGAGGCCACCGGCGATTGCTTCAAGCCGCAACTGCCGTTGCAGATCGTGTCGACCGGGTCGGGAGAGACCTTCCGGCCCTGGCAGATCGTCCTGCTGATCGACGACCACCACGAAGAACAAGACGCCTGACACGGTAGGGAAGCCTATGCCAGAAGGGATTGCCGTTTCGCGTTTTCGCGGCGTGCAGGATGCGCCCCTGACCAGTGCCTTTCGCGAGGCCTGGCAGGAGTGGTCGCAGGCCTGGGACGACCTGGACAAACGCGGCGAGGACCGCCAGAAGTTGATCGACCAGGTGGTCGAGCTGTCCACCGGTGCGACCCGTCGCCTGTGGCGCACGGCCTTTGCCAGCGTCGGCGATTCCGCGCCGTTGCAGGTCAAGTCGATGGTCTATGCCTTCGTCGCCCTGGTCGACGAAACCCTGCTGTTCGCCGATTGGCCCGGCCAGCCGGACTGGCAGGAGTGCCCGCTGGAGCTGCGCCTGTACAGCAGCCGCCAGGCCGGCGATCGCCTGCCGGTGGAAATCAAGCGCCTGCTCGACGAGCAGGCACCCACCAGCCAGGACCTCGGCAATGTCTACCTGCTGTGCATGATCCTCGGTTTCCACGGTCGCCTGCGCGGCCCCGGCGGGGAAGCGCTGCATGCCAAATGGCGGCATGCGCTGTTCAACTTCACCCGCCAGCGCGACCCTGACTACGCCAATGTCAGCGCCCTGCTGGCCGAACCGGCCGATAGTCGACCGCAGCAGCAACCGGCCCGCGAGTCCATGGGCGATGGCCTGCGCCTGGGACTGCTGATCCTTGGCGTGACCCTGCTGCTGATCGGGGTCGGCCATCTGTTCTGGCGCGATATCGGCCAGGAACTCTCGCCGGTGCTGCACCTGGCTACGCCCCATCAGGTCCAGGAGCCGATTTCATGAGCCTGTCCGTTCTGGCCTGGGTGGTCGGCATCCTCGTTGTTCTGCTGCTGGTGGTGCTGTTGGTGCTATGGCTGCGCAATCGCAATGGCGCGATGGTGCGCAGCTTCTACCTGGCGGTGCGCCAGATGGAGCACGAGCAGGGCGTCAGCGACCGTTACCAGGCGCCCTGGCTGCTGATGCTCGGCGACGAAGTCGAAGGCAAGCGCCTGTGCGCCGACTGGAACCTCAATCCGGTGGACAAGCCGGCCTGGTTCGGCCGCTGGTGGGCCGATCCGAGCGGCGCCGTGCTGGTGGTGCCGCAGGCGTTGTTCATGCCGGGCGAGGGGATGAAGCAGGCGAGCGGCTGGTGGAACCTGATCGGCCTGCTCCTGCGCCTGCGTTCTCGGCGCCCGCTGGACGGGGTGATCTGGACCGTCGCTGCGGCCGACCTGCTCGATGCCGACCGTGCCGCAACCCTCGGCCTCGATGCGCGCCGGCGCTTCATCGATCTGCTGCAACGCCTGGGCATCAGCCTGCCGGTCTACGTGCTGATTACCGGGATGGACGAAGTGCCGGGCTTCCAGGAGCTGGCCCGGGCCTTGCCACAAGAGGCGCGCAAGCAGGTGCTCGGCTGGTCGTCGCCGCACACTGCGGATGCCGCCTGGCAGTCGCGCTGGACCGATGACGCGGTGGATGGCATCACCTACGCGCTGTCCGAGGCCATCGTGCAGATGGGCACCCTGTCCGGCCAGCTGAGTGGCGATCTGGATACCTTGCCGCAGCGCTTCGAGGCGATGCGGCGCAACCTGCAGATGCTGCTGTGGCCGGTGTTCCAGGGCAATACCCATGGCGAGGCGCCGGCCCTGCGCGGCCTGTATTTCACCGGTGCCCAGGCCCAGGCGGCGGATAGCGGCGCATTCAGCGCGCTGGACCAGCCACTGGTGCAGAACGTCTTCGCCCATGGCCTGTGGCAGCAACGGATCAATGCCGAGCGGGGCCTGGCCCGGCCGATTCCACGCCTGCTGCAACTGCGCCAGCGCTGGCAGCGGGTGGTTGCGGTGAGTGCGGCGGTGGCCGGGGTGATCTGGGCCATCGCCATGGTCTGGGTCTGGCGTGATTCGCTGCGCGATGCCGGCGAGCTGTCGCGGCTGTTGCAGAACTCGCAGAACGACTACGTGGTGATCCAGGACGACAGCCATCGCCAGGAGCAGACCCGGCACAACGTGCAGAGCTTCTGGAACGTGCTGGAGCGTGCGCCGCGCTGGCACTTCACCTCGCTGGCCTATCCGACCTCGTGGTTCTCGTCGCTGGACGACGACATGGACCGGGTACTGCAACACACGGCGATGAGTCATATGCAGCAGCCGATCCATGACCTGTTGCAGTCCGAGCTGCGCGATGTGCTGGCCATCGCCGAGGTCACTCGCCGCGCCGCTGCGCCCCAGGGCGGGGACCCGGCGCAGTGGCCGAGCTACGTCAAGGCCCGCGAGCTGGTGCAGAAGGTCCTGCGCCTGGAACAGGCGGCCGCCCTCTATGCCCAGGCCCAGGCCAACCAGAAGACGCCGCTGGACCAGTTGATCCCGTTGAGCAACCAGGCCCTGGACATGAACCTGAATGCCGGCACCTTGCCCAACGAGCGCTATTACAACCGCCTGCTGGTCAACCAGGGCATCAGCCCGCTCAAGCCGCTGGACCTGTCGCTGTACCGCAACACCATCCAGGGCAACTTCAACCAGTTGATGGAAAACTGGCTGGGCCACTACTTCCGTACCGACGGTTATGTGGTGTCCGCCGGCTATCTGAAGCTCTACCTCGACCGCCTGGAGAACGGCGCCGGCCAGACCCTGCGCGAGCTGGAGCACATGGATGCGCTGATCGAGGACCTGCAATCGGCTATCGACCTGACCAACTCCACCTGGAGCCGCGGCAAGGGCCAGGACCTGGTCGCCGGCTATGGCGACCTGCTGGAGAAGATCCGCCAGAGCAAGCTGCTCGGCCCTGCGGTTGCCGACGAGACCGAACGCCAGGCCGAACAGATGCAATACGCGTTCAAGGAGCAATGGGTCGCCCAGGGCACTTCGAGTCGCAACCTGCTGGTGCAGAGCGCCACCGGGCAACTGGCCCTGCAGGACCGCATCGTCCATCTGCAAAGCGCGATCAACCTGCTGCTCAAGCGCGACTTCGTCGCCCGTGCCCTGCGCGAGGATGCGGTGGGCGAGGCGTCGCCGCTGGGGCGGGTGGATGGCGAAGGGCTGCGCCTGGCGCAGAGCTATTTCGACAGCTACAAGCAGTACTCCCATGAGTCGCTATCGGGCATTCCGCCGGTGTACCGCAATGCGCTGCTGAAGACTGCGGAAAACGCTGCGGGCGATGCCATGTGGGCCAGCCTCGGGCGTCAGGCCGGGGACGCCGAACTGCCTGGCGCCTTGACCTTCCAGGTGCGTACCGACCAGGCGCTGTCCGTGCACCGGGCGTTCGTCCAGTTGCAACGTCCCGACCTGGCCAGCGGCCTGCAAAGTGCCTTGAACCAGAGCGCCCTGGCCGATGTGTCGACGGCCATCGACGAGGTGTTCCAGCAGCCGGTATTCCGTGACCGCGCCGATATCAACCAGTGGGACGGCAGCAAGGAGTTCGGCCTGCGCCTGTTCCGTGCGGCCGACACCCAGGACCTCAAGGGCAGCCTGGAGCAGCAGTTCGCCGTGATCACCGCGATCACCGAGCAGTCGGCACCGGCCCGGGACTGGCTGATGACCCAGTTGCCGAGCCTCAACCTCACCGAGTCGGAGCTGGTCAGCCGCTTCAACTCCCTCGGCGAGGAAATGGTCAAGTACAAGGCGGGCAACCCGTCCAGCTCGCCGGCGCTGATCACCCAGTTGATCGTGCGCGACTTCAACGACATGGACCAGGCCAGTTGCCTGAAGATCCTCGGCTCGGCCAGCGCGCCGCATGCTTCCGGCCAGTTGACCCAGCGCTGGACCAGCCTGCAGCAGGGCGCCATGCAGCGTTGCCAGTACCTGCAACGACAAACCGTGGCCAGTGCCTGGAACGAACTGGCCGGCTACTTCAACCAGTACCTGGCCGGGCGTTTCCCGTTTGCCGCCGATCGCCATGCGCCGGATGCCGATCCGGCCCGGGTCCAGTACTTCCTCACCTTGATCGACAACCGCCTGCCCCAGGCCCGCGATGGCCTGGGCATCCTCACGGCCCGGGATCGTGCGGCGGCCGGCGACTTCCTTGACCGGATCGCCCTGGCCCGTCCGTGGCTGGGGGCGATGCTGATGCGCGACAAGGCCGGCCTGTCCGGGATCGACATGGAGGTCACCTGGCGTACCGACCGCGACAGCGAGCGCGGTGCCGACCAGGTGATCGCCTGGACCCTGGGTGCCGGCAACCGCGAGATCGTCTATCCGGGCGATGACCAGGTACTGCACTGGACCCTCGGCCAGACCCTCAACCTGCGCCTGCGCTGGGCTCGCGACGGTACCCAGCGGCCGGTCAACGATCCGGTGCAGCAGCAACTTCATGTCAGCGGCCTTGAAGCGGAATGGCAATACCAGGGGCCGTGGGCACTGCTGCGCATGATGGCCGCGCACAGCTCGCTGTTGCGCCAGCCGAATGTCGACTACACCGAGTTCCCGCTCAGTCTGGAAGTGCCGGTGCACGCCCAGCCCGAGGAAGACAACCAGACCCAGATGTTCCTGCGCCTGTCGCTGATGAGCCAGGGCGGCAAGGCACCGCTGTCCATCCATCCGCTGCCGGTGCAGGCACCGCTTTCACAGCTCGGCTACGCCCCGCGTTCAGTGGCCGCTTCAGGAGATTACCCATGACTACCCCCGGCTTTTCCCAGCGGGTCAGCCAACTGCTCGAACCCATTTCCGCGGACTTGCCCTGTGGCAAGGACATGCACTACGACGCCGTGTATGACCGGCTCAAGGAACTGCGCCGCGAAGACGACACCAGCCTGCCTACGGGGGTCTGGTCCACCAGCGAGGTCAAGCGTGCCGACTGGGAAAAGGTCCAGGTCATCGCCAGCGACGTGATGAAGACCCGCAGCAAGGACCTGATGATCGCCGCCTGGCTCGGCGAGGCCTGGCTGCACCGCGAAGGCCTGCAGGGCATTGCCGAGGCCCTGGCGCTGATCGGCGGGCTGTGCGAGCGCTATCCCGACGATCTCCATCCGCAGGTGGAGGACGACGCAGGGCGGCGTGCCGGGCCGCTGATCTGGATGGCGCGGCGCTACGATGAAATCCTCCTGACCCGGTTGCAGCTGTTTCCCCAGGCGCCGGCGGATATCGGTGCCTTCAGCCTGTATGCCTGGCACCAGATGAAGCAGCGCCAGGTGCAGATCAACGACAGCAAGCCGGCCAAGATCGCGGCCGAAGCGGCGCAGACGTTGCAGAAGAAGGTCAGCGAGGAGGTCCGGCGCACGCCGGTGACCTGGTGGCTGCAAGGGGTCAAGGCCGTGGCAACCAGCAAGGCACAACTGCTCCTGCTGGATGGCTGGTGCGACCGCAACCTGGGCGACGAGGCGCCGTCCTTCAGCGGCCTGCGCAAGCAACTGGACAACCTGGAAAACCTGCTGCGCGAATTCATCGCGCTGCACCCGCCGCAATTATTGCCGCCCGAACCTGAAGAGGCGCAGCCCGAACCGGAGAAAGCCCGCGCGATGGACCTGTCCGCTGCAATCGAACCCCGCGCCCCGTTCGCCGAACCGCGTACCCGTGACGAAGCCTACCGGCAACTGCTGGTGATCGCCGACTACCTGGCCCGTACCGAACCGCACAGTCCGGTGCCGTACCTGATCCGCCGTGGCGTGGAGTGGGGCAACAAGCCGCTGCGTGACCTGCTGGCGGAGCTGATCAACTCGGATGCCGAAGCGCGGCGCTTGTGGACTTTGTTGGGGGTGTTGTAGTTCTGCGGTGCCAACCAGGGCCTAATCGCTGGCAAGCCAGCTCCCACAGGTATCGCGTGCACCGCTGACCCTGTGGGAGCCGGCTTGCCGGCGATGAGGCCCGACCAGACAACATCTCACCCTCTGCAAGGAACCCTCCATGAGCGCCACCACCCCCGACGGCCTGCCGGTCTATCGCCTGATCACCGGCAAGGACGATGCCGCCTTCTGCAAGCGCATTTCCGAACTGCTCGCCCAGGGCTATGCCCTGCATGGCTCACCCAGCCTCACCTACGACCCGCAGCAGCAAAGCGTGATCGCCGGCCAGGCGGTGATCTGGGCGGGGCGCAAGGTCAGCGACTGAAGATCCGCTGCAGCCCCAGCGCCACCAGCGCGCCGCCGGCGAAGCCATTGATCCAGCGCTCGATGCGCAGGTACAGGCTGCGCAGCCGTGCGGTACCGAAGACCATGCCCAGGCCGAGATGCCAGCCGAACGAAAGCACGCCGATCAGCACCACGGTGACCGCGTAGAACCATAGCGGCGGACTGGCCGGGAAGATCGCGGCGAAGGCGCTGGTCCAGAAGGCCGCGCCCTTGGGGTTGGTCACGCAGGTCAGCAGGCCGGTGCGAAAAGCCGCCAGGCGTGAGCCGTCGAGTTGCGGCTGGTCGATGGCCCCCGTGCGTGGCGCCGGATGCCAGGCCGACCAGAGCAGACGGGCGCCATACCAGACCAGGTAAGTCGCGCCCAGCACGCGCACCGCCGTCGACAGCCAGGGATGCTGCGCCAGCAAGGTCGCTACCCCGGCGATCGACACCATGACCCAGAACACCGATCCGGTGCCGATGCCCAGGGCGACGTAGCGGGCATCGCGTTGGCGCCGGCTCAGCGCCATCTGGCTGAGAATGAAGAAATTCGGCCCCGGGCTGGCGAGGACCGCCAGGTAGATGCCGGTGATCAGCAGGAGCGAGTAGGCGTAGGTCATGGTCATGGCCGGGCAGGGGAAATGAGCCCATGGTGCCCAAATCCGGCCCGGCCTGGAACAGGCAATCGCCCTAGAAATCGCCGCGCAAGGTCAGCATGTAGTTGCGTGGTTCGCCATACAGGTTGACCCGGTCGGTGCCGTCGGCGGACACATAGTACTTGCGGTCCGCCAGGTTCTCGCCGACCAGGCTGAGGGTCCAGTGCTCGTCGACCTTGTAGGCCACCCGCGCATCCCAGATGGCCCGTCCGGCAGCGCCGTATCCGTAGCCGTCCCAGGTTTCGTTGCGGTAGCCGGACTGCGCTTGCACCCCGGCGCCGACGGTCACCCGGTTCCACGCCCCCGGCAGGTTGTAGCTGGTGGTGATCTTGGCCAGGTGCCTTGGCGTCTCGCTGGACAGCCGTTCGCTGCCGCTGCTGGCGGTCATGTTCCAGGTGTAGCCGGCCAGCATCTGCAACCCTGGCAGGACTTCACCGCTGGCCTCGATGTCGACGCCCTTGCTGCGCTGCACCACGCCACTCAGCCAGCAGGAGCCGTTGGCGTTCTGCGGGCAGACGTGGTTCTCGTCGGCGTCGAAGTAGGCGGCGTCCTTCTGCTTGATATAGAACAGCGCCAGGGACAGGTTCAGCGCCTTGTCGAACAACTCGCCCTTTATCCCGGTTTCGTAGTTGGTGCCGATCGCCGGTTTCAGTGGCGAACCGGCGAAGCTGATGTAGTTGCTCTGTGGCATGAAGATGTCGGCGTAGCTGGCGTACCACGACCAATCCTGGCTGAAGTCGTAGATCAGCCCGGCGAACGGGGTGACCTGGCCGGTTTCCTTCGACTGGTAGTCCGGCGCCTCCTTGAGGTTGTAGGTGAAGTCGTAGTCGTACCAGCTCACCCGCCCGCCAAGCACCAGGGTCAGCGGCTCGGCCAGCTTCAAGCGGGCATTGGCGTACAGGCCGTAGCGCTGGTCGACCAGGTCGTTGGCCGACGTCCAGGCGGGGCGTGCCGGTTTGGCGATCGAGTGATGGTCGGGGTCGAAAACGTCGACCGGGACCGGGTCATCGAAATAGATATCCGCCGCCTTGTCATCGATCCGCTGTTTCGACCAGTTGGCCCCCAGGGTGAGCTGGTGGGTCAGGCCGAAGGCGTCGAAGCTGCCGTCGATATGGCTGTCGATGCCGTTGCTGTCGATACCGACCTTGCGGAACTCGATGCCGCGGAAGGTCGAGCCGGTCTGGGTCACCGGGTCAATGGCGCCGCGGGCATAGGCCAGTGCCTGGTAGACCCGGCCCTTGGAATGGCTGACCGAGGTAGTGCTGCTCCAGTTGTCGTCGAAGCGATGCTCCAGTTCGAGGAACACCTCGTTCATCTCGGTTTCATGGCTGTTCCAGTCCTGGACCAGGGCGGTGGAGCGCGACAGCCCGAGGGACTGGCCGTTGCTGTAGCGCGGCAGGCCGAAGATCGAATAGCCGTTGATATCGCCGGTCTGGTGGCGAAGGCTGGCGGTGACCGTGGTGTCGTCGTTCAGGTCGGCCTCGACGATGCCGTACAGCAACGGTGTGCGTGACTCCAGTTCGTCGAGGTAGGAGTGCTTGTCTTCATAGGCGGCGACGAAGCGCCCGCGCACGCTGCCGCTGTCGTTGAGGCGGCCGCTGCCGTCGAGGTCGAGGCGGTAGTTGTCCCAGGAGCCGGCGCGGGCGGTGACGCTGAAGCGCGGCTCGGCGGTCGGCCGCTTGCGCACCAGATTGACTGCGCCACCCGGATTGCCAGCCCCCACCAGCAGGCCGCTGGCGCCGCGCAGGACCTCGACCCGGTCGTACACCGCCATGTCCGGTGGCAGCCAGCCGGTAACGGTATAGGCCTGGCCCGGCACGCCATCCATCAGGTAGCTTTCCTCGCCCAGCACGAAGCCGCGTGACTGGAACACGTGGGCGCCGTAGTTGCGTTGGCTGAAGGTGATCCCCGGGGTCTTGCTCATGACCTTGTCGAGGCTGTTGAGGTTCTTGTCGTCCATCACCTGACGGGTCATCACCGTCACCGATTGCGGGGTTTCCCGCAGGCTCTGGGTGGACTTGCCGATGGTCACCCCGGCGGTGGTGTACGAATGGGTGCCATCGGTGCTGCTGCCCAGGCCCGTCGCGTTGATGGTGGTGGCGCCGAGATTGAGGCTGCCGTCGCTGGTACGTGGCAGCAACTGGTAGTCACTGTTGCCGCTGCGGATCACCTGCAACTCGCTGCCTGCCAGCAAGCGGGCAAAGCCCTGCTCGACGCTGTAGCTGCCCTGCAGGCCGGGGCTGTTTTTGCCCTGGGTCAGGCGCGCATCGAACGACAGCACCACCCCGGCATCGCTGGCGAAACGGCTGAGTACCGCGCCCAGTGGTCCGGCGGCGATGCTGTAGCTGCGTTTCTGTTCCTCGGCCCGGGCCTGGCCGGCCTCGCTCAATGGCTGGATCAGCCCGACCTGCAGGCCCAGTGCGGCACCGAGCAGGGCGATGGCCAGGGGTTTACGGGGAAAGGCGTGGCGTTGCATGAACAGCTCCTTCAAGTGCAATGGCGGCAATTTGAAGGAGGGGTCGAACGAGAACGGCAAATCGACAAAGGAAAATGAAAATTTTTTTCATTCGCGGCTCAGGCCTTTGCACGAACCCTGATCCAGTAGCGGGTGCGCTGGTCGATGCGTACCGGCAAGACCTTGGCGATGGCGGCCAGGGCGCGGTCGGTGTCGTCCAGCGGATAGGCCCCGGACAGGCGCAGATGAGCGACCTCGTCGGCACACTGGATCAGCCCAGGGCGGTAGCGCTGCAACTCGGCCAGGGCATGGTCGAGGCGCCAGTTGTCGATGACCAGGCGGCCGTTGGCCCATTCGCTGGCATTCGGATCGAGTGGCTGGGGCGCCGGCAGCGGGCCGAGGTCGAAGCGCAGTCCTTGGCCAGCATCCACCCGCAGTTCCTCGGCATCTGGCCGGTTGCGCACGGCTACCGCGTGTTCCAGCACCTGCAACTCGGTGTAGGCGTCTTCCTGGCGCACGCTGAAGCGGGTGCCGAGGGCGCGCATCTGGCCGTGGCGGCTGCGCACACTGAGCGGGCGCGGGTCCTTGGCGGTGGTCACGAGGATTTCCCCGGCACGGAGGACGATCAGGCGCTGTTCGGCGCTGAAGCGGATGTCCACGGCGGAGGCGGTATTCAGGGTCAGTTGCGTGCCGTCGGCGAGGACCAGGTGACGACGTTCGCCGGTAGCGGTACGGATATCGGCCAGCCATAGCGGTGCCTGGCGGTAGCCGGTCCAGGCCAGGCCGGAGACGCCGAGACCCAGCACCAGGCCCTTGAGCAGCACGCGCCGGCCGGGTTGTGCGAGGTCGCTGGCCAGGGTATTGCGGGTCAGCGTCGGCGGCAGGCCGCGCAGCTCGCTTTGCAGGGTTTCCAGGCGTTGCCAGGCCCAGCGGTGCAGGTTGTCCTGCTCCAGCCAGGCTTGCCATTGGGCCTGGGTCGTCGGGCAATCCGGCGCGGCGCCGAGGCGCGCGTACCAATTGGCGGCATCGCGCAGGGCGAGGCGTTGGCTGGCGGAACTCATGTGTCTGCATCCAGGGCGAACAGCAGGCATCGCTCGGTGGCGCGGGCGATGTACTTGGTCACCGAACTGACCGAAACGTCCAGGCGCCTGGCGATCTCGGCGTAGGGCAGGCCGTCGAGCTGGGCGAAGAAGAAGGCCTGGCGCACCTTGTGGTCGAGGCCGTCGAGCATGGCATCGATCTGCAGCAGGGTTTCCAGCATCAGCAGCCGCTCTTCCGGTGACGCCGCCAGCAGCTCCGGCTCCTGGGCCAGGGCTTGCAGATAGGCCTGCTCCAGGCTGCGCCGGCGCAGGTGATCGACCATCACCCGCTTGGCCACGGTAGCGAGGAAATGCCGCGGCTCGCGCAGGGGATGGGCGACGGTGCTGGTGATCAGGCGCAGGAAGGTGTCCTGGGTCAGGTCGGCGGCGCGCTCGCCATCGCCCAGGCGCCGGCGCAGCCAGCCGCGCAACCAGCCGCTGTGGTCGCGGTACAGGCCGTGCAGGTCGTCGTGCGTGGAAGAGGGCGGCGGGTTTGACACCGGTAGCTCCTGATAACGGAGTGCAATTAGGAATGGCTCGCAATCATAGAGGGATTGTTTGGGAAAGCAAATTCTGGATTCAGCGCGGTCCCTGTGGGAGCTGGCATTGCCAGCGATGGGGCCCGAAAGAACAACCCGATCAGAAATATCGATATCGAGGCTGATGGCCTCATCGCCGGCAAGCCGGCTCCCACAGGGTTTTGTGTTGTTGTTCTGGCTATGGGGTCACTACCACCCATAACGCCGGGCAAACCAGCCCTTCATGGCCTGCACCACGCCGACATAGCCCACCAGGATCGCCAGCAGGAACGGGAAGTACGTCCACGGCAGTGCCTGCAGCTTGAAATACCCGGCCAGCGGCGACATCGGCAGGAGCAGGCCGATGGCGACGATCGCCGCAGTCATCGCCAGCAACGGCCAGGCCGCGCGGCTATGCACGAAGGGCAGCTTGCGGGTGCGGATCAGGTGCACCACCAGGGTCTGCGAGAGCAGGCCCTCGACGAACCAGCCGGACTGGAACAGGGTCTGGTGCTCGGGGGTGTTGGCGGCGAACACGAACCACATCAGCGCGTAGGTGAGGATGTCGAAGATCGAACTCAGCGGGCCGAAGAACAGCATGAAGCGCCCGATGTCCTCGGCCTGCCAGCGCTGCGGGCTGCGCAGTTGCTCGGCATCGACGTTATCGAACGGGATGGCCGTCTGCGACACGTCATACAGCAGGTTCTGCACCAGCAGGTGCAGCGGCAGCATCGGCAGGAATGGCAGGAAGGCGCTGGCCACCAGCACGCTGAACACGTTGCCGAAGTTGGAACTGGCGGTCATCTTGATGTACTTGAGCATGTTGGCGAAGGTCTTGCGCCCTTCGACCACACCTTCCTCCAGCACCATCAGGCTCTTTTCCAGCAGGATGATGTCCGCTGCTTCCTTGGCGATATCCACCGCCGAATCCACCGAGATGCCGACGTCCGCCGCGCGCAGGGCCGGGGCGTCGTTGATGCCGTCGCCCATGAAGCCGACCACATGCCCGCGCTGGCGCAGCAGGCGCACGATGCGCTCCTTGTGCGCCGGGGTGAGACGGGCGAACAGGTTGCAGGTGGCGGCGCGTTCGCTGAGCTGGCGATCGCTCAGGGCGTCGATATCGCTGCCCAGCAACTGGCCTTTCAGCGGCAGGCCGACTTCCTGGCAGACGCGCCGGGTCACCCGCTCGTTGTCGCCGGTCAGCACCTTGACCTCGACCCCTTGTTCGGCAAGCACGCGCAGGGCAGCCGCGGTGCTGTCCCGGGGCGGGTCGAGGAAGGCGATGTAGCCGGTCAGCAGCAGGTCGCTTTCGTCCGCCACGCGATACTGCTCGCGCCCGGCCGGCAACTGCCGGACCGCCACCGCGACCACCCGCAGGCCATCGTCGTTGAGGCTGGCGGTGTGCTGGCGGATGCGGGTCATCAGGGCGTCGTCCAGGGCCACTTCGTCAGTGCCGATGCGCACCCGGCTACATACGGCGAGCACTTCCTCCAGCGCGCCCTTGCACACCAGCCGGTGGCCATCGCCATGCTCGCCCACTACCACCGACATGCGCCGGCGCTGGAAGTCGAAGGGGATTTCGTCGACCTTGGCGAAGCGCTCGCTGAGGCGCGCCATGCGCCCGGCATCGGCGTGTTCCAGCACGGCGACATCCAGCAGGTTTTTCAGCCCGGTCTGGTAGTGGCTGTTCAGCCAGGCGTCGTCGAGCACCGCGTCGCAGGGCGTGCCGAACACGTCGGTGTGGCGTTCGAGAACGATGCGGTCCTGGGTCAGGGTGCCGGTCTTGTCGGTGCACAGCACGTCCATGGCGCCGAAGTTCTGGATGGCGTCGAGGCGCTTGACGATGACTTTCTTGCGCGACAGCACCACCGCGCCCTTGGCCAGGGTCGAGGTGACGATCATCGGCAGCATTTCCGGGGTCAGGCCGACGGCGATGGACAGGGCGAACAGCGAGGCTTCCAGCCAGTCGCCCTTGGTGAAGCCGTTGATCAGCAGCACCAGCGGCGCCATCACCAGCATGAAGCGGATCAGTAGCCAGCTGACCTTGTTCACCCCTTGCTGGAACGCGGTGGGTTCGCGGTCGTGGCTGAGCACCCGCTCGGCGAGGTTGCCGAAGTAGGTGTGCTGGCCGGTGCCGACCACCAGCGCCCGGGCGCTGCCGCTGACCACGTTGGTGCCCATGAAGCACAGGTTGTCGCGCTCCAGCGGGCTGCCGGCGGCGCCGCGATGAGCCCGGGCGAATTTCTCCAGCGGCAGGGATTCGCCAGTGATCGCTGCCTGGCTGACGAACAGGTCCTTGGCCTCCAGCACCCGCAGGTCGGCGGGGATCATGTCGCCGGCCGACAGCAGCACCAGGTCGCCGGGCACCAGGTCACGGAAAGGGATTTCCACCGCGCCGCGCCGGTCGGCGCCGGGGCGGTCGGGACGCAGCACGCTGGCGGTGTTCGCCACCAGGCTTTTCAGGCGCTCGGCGGCACGGTTGGAGCGCGACTCCTGGACGAAGCGCAGCAGGGTGGAAATCAGCACCATGCTGCCGATGACGCTGGCGGCCTTGAGGTCTTCGGTCAGCCACGACACCAGGGCCAGGAGGCTGAGCAGCAGGTTGAACGGGTTGCGGTAGCACCACCACAGATGGCGCAGGGGCGAGACGGGTTTTTCCTGGTCCACCACATTGGCTCCGACCTCGGCACGGATTGCCTCGACGCGAGCGTCGGCGAGACCCTCGGCATGGCTGGCGAAGTGCTGGAGGAGGGCGTCGTTATCCAGCTCGGCGACCTTGGCGAGCTGGCGCCGGCCGAAGGATTTGAAGAGCATGCTGCACTCCTGGGCGGTCGCCGCACGGGCCACCACCAAAAAGGGTCTGCGCAGCGCAGGCAATGCGCTGCCGCCGGTTTCAGGCCGGGCGACAGCGCGAGGGGAAGTCGCTAGCTGCCGTCCGGCCCGGTTCTGGGTGTCACGGGACTGGGGTCGGGGTTCATGGCCGGGCTCCGGATGCTCCTGTCGGGTGGGTGGATGACTGTCTCAATCGGCAGCCGCTTCGAAGACTTGCCAGCGTACCGAGCTGACGCCTTTCTCCAGGCTGATACGGCTGACCAGGCGTTCCAGCTGGTTGCTGGCGTCGTGATTGCCGAGCAGTTCGGCGCGAACTTCCAGCTTGACCGGGTTGGCCTGGTCTTCGCTGTGCAGTGATTGCAGGCGCAGTGCGGCGCCGTCGAAGCTGTGCAGCATCAGGCTGCGCACCTGGATTTCATCCTCGGCGCGGCAGACGATCTTCACCGCGTAGCGCTGTTCGGATTCGCTGGCCGGGACCACGTCCTGATGGTTCAGGCGCTGGGCGATATCGCGCAGGAGGATATTGGCGCAGAGCACCACCAGGCTGCCGAGGGCGGCCTCCAGCAGCAGGCCCATGCTGCACAGCACGCCGATGGCAGCGGTGCACCAGAGGGTGGCGGCGGTGTTCAGCCCGCGCACGTTGAGGCCGTCGCGCATGATCACGCCACCGCCGAGAAAGCCGATGCCGGATACCACGTAGGCGGCGATGCGCGAGGCATCGCTGGCCAGGCCGGGAACGCTCTGGGTCATCAGCACGAACAGGCAGGCGCCGGTGCTGACCAGGGCGTTGGTGCGCAGGCCGGTGAGGCGTTGGCGCAGTTGCCGCTCGGCGCCGATCAAGGCACCGAGGACCAGGGCTGCGGCGGCGCGCAGCAGAAAGATTTTCCAATCCATGATTCACCTCCATTTCGTTCCGGCCAGGGGCCGGCGTTGGCGCCGGGCGCAGGCCGGCACGCATTCGGGTTATGGATGGCGAAAGGTCGTGGCGCTACCGGGCCGCGCGAACGCAGCCGGGCAAGGCGTGAGGGGAGAATGGGGATGCGTCATCCCGGGCGGGATGCGGATCGCCACTGTCCGCTGTGATCAGCGAGACAGTGGCAGGAAGAGTGCTGCCGGACGTGCTCGCTGTTCAGACCTGTCGCAATCGACTGGGACAACTGTCCAAGGCAGGACTCCTGTGTGGTTTGAAATTGCGGCGCACCTTACGCCCGGTGGGTGGGGTGGTCAAGCGCTGCGTTCGGGTTTGCACAAAGTCAGTGTAGAAGCGCCGCATTCGGGCTGGGGCGGGGGCTTGATGAAAGATTCGACATGTGGATTTCATGCCGCTGCCGACTGCCTTGTTGCTCCGTTCTGCGGGGAGGGCAGGTGCGGTGATGTTGTCCGGCCGGGCCTCATCGCTGGCAAGGCCAGCTCCCACAGGTTCTGTGTCTGGCCTGGGCCTTGTGGTTGACCGGGATTCTTGTGGGAGCCGGCGTTGCCGGCGATGAGGCCATCAGCTTCAACATCAATCCTGCGCGGGTCTGTGCTGTTCTTCCCGGCCTCATCGCTGGCAAGGCCAGCTCCCACAGGTTCCTGTGTCGGGCCTGGATTAAGCGGCTGGCCCGGAACCCTGTGGGAGCCGGCTTGCCGGCGATGAGGCCATCAGCCTCGAATCAATCCTTCCTGCCCAGCATGTACTGCTCGAAATGCGCGATGTGATCGTCGAGGTTGTCTTCCAGCATCATCCGGTACTGTTCGCAGAAGTACTTCAGCAGTTCCTCCCGCGCCGCAGCCATTTCGCTGCCGGACTTGAAGCTGCGTGCACTCATCCAGGCATTGAAGCGGGTGGCGCCGAAGGTCAGCGAGGCGCTGACCTTGCCCAGGTCCTGGAGGCTTTCGATCTGCTGGTTGGCCAGGTCGATATGGGCGTCGGCGCGGTCGTAGAAGGCTTGGTCGGTGGCTTGGGACATGCTGAAGGCCTGGAGAAACGGATCGGGCCGGCGATTGGAGCACGTTTGCCGGCCGGATGCTACGCGACGAAGTCGTAATCCGCCGGCTCGAAGCGCTCGCTGCTGTCCATGCTGACATTGCGCATCGGCGCGGTCTGCAGGTGGGTGGCGTACAAGGGTTGCGCACAGTAGTTGATCAGGATCGACCGCCGCCGCGCTCCGGAGGGGTTGAGGCTGGCGCCATGCACCAGGTCGACGTCGAACACCAGGATGTCGCCAGCACGGCCGGACACCTGTATCACCCGGGATTCGTCGTCGAAGTCGTATGGCGACTCCCCCGGCTCGAAGCGATGGCTGCCGGGTATCAGGCGGGTCGCACCGTTGTGCGGACCGTAGTCGTCGAAGTAGGCCATGGCCGTCACCGTATCCCCCGGCCGGTGCCCCCACATGTCCCGGTGCAGGCGCTGGTGACCACCGCCGACAAGGGGCTCGCGGCCTTCCACATGGGACAGGAAGAAGGGCTCGTCGATGATCGCGCCGGTGGCCGCCAGCAGCGCCGGCAGCCGGCACAGCGCCTGGATCCGCGCATGGCTGTCGAGCAGCGAGTGGCGCCAGTCACGGCCACGGGGAACCGGCCATTCGTGGGAGGCGCGGGCACCACCGTCGAAGGCGCCGCGCAGCTCTTCCAGCCAATCTGCGGGAATCGCCTGGCGAAGAAGAAGATAGCCGTCTCGGCGGAGTTGCTCGCGGGGGCTCATGGCGGTTCTGCGTTCCTTGCCGGCGGTTTTTTCTGGGGGCGCCCGACGTCAGTTCGGCGGGCATTATCGGACTGCGGGCGAGCGTAGCCATGGGGTCAGCACGATGTCAATTTGATATCCACTAATTTTGTGTGGTTGTGCACATCGCGCCTGAAGCTGAATGATGGCGAATTGCTTTGTCGCAGGTTAAGCTCGGTCCTTTTCCACCTCAGGGATGACCATGAACAAGCTGCTCGCCGCAATCGGAATGTGCCTGGTGCTCAATGGCTGCGCCACTTCGTCGAACTACACGGTCGGTCGGGATTTCTCCTCGGCCAGTGTGGCCACCATCGTCAAGGGCAAGACCACCACCGCGCAGTTGCGCTCGATGTTCGGTGAGCCCTACATGAAGACCGCAGTCAGCGATACCGACGAGAAGTGGATCTACGCCTACACCAACGCCTCGGCCCACGCCAAGAGCTATGTGGTGAACATGCAGGTGACCACCACCGGCACCCAGAAGATGCTGGATCTGCTGATCCGCAATGATGTGGTGGCCAACTACACCTACAGCGAAGGTCCGGTTGCGGGCTCGAGCATGGCGACCCACTGATCGATCAGGGACGCCGGCCTGCAGGCAGGCCGGCTTGCGTTCAGCCCTGGCTGCGGATAGCGCTTGCATCGCTCTGCAACCACCACTCATCCCGCTTCTCCGCCAACTGCGATTCCAGCACCGAGACGCCCTTGTCGCGCAGCGAGATGCGCTCGCGCTGCAACGCGTCGTTCAGCGTGCCCAGCAGATTGCGCGTCTGTGAGACCGACTTCGGCGTATTGGTTTCGTTGGTCAGCACGCCATCGGTGTAGGTGCGCACGCGTTCGTTCTGGCTGGCCTGCTGCGTGGCGCTGGCCTGCACCAGCTTGTTGTCCTTGTTGAAGCCCAGGCGCGTGCTGCTTTTCGCTTCGTCGGTGACCTCGTGGTAGCTGTAGTTCTGTGACTTGAGGTCCTTGCTCAGGGCGAGCGCCACCTGCGGGTTGGCGCCGACGTGCCAGGCGGCGTTCAGGCGCGACTGCTGGTCCTGCTGCACCGAGCGACTGGACAGGGCCTTGCCCTGGGCAATGGTGCTCTGCGAGACCTGGTAGTCGAAACGGTCGGTTTCCCCCGGCAAAAGCGGGTTGACCGACTGCGCGGTCTGCCCGATCGAGGCGCTGAAGTCGGCCAGGCCGCTGAGCAGCAGGCGATCGGTCTTGCCCGAAATCGGGCCGGAGCCGCTGGCGGCCTTGCCGTCGTCCACGCTGTTGAGCTGGACGAAAGCGTCCTTGAACAGGGCCATCAGGTCCTTGTCGCCATTGCCGCGCTTGCGCGCCGCGTCGAACTGCTCCAGGTAGTTGCCGATCGCTGCCTGGCGCTGGCTGGCAGTGCCCAGCAGGCTGCTGTCGCGGGTGTCGAGGTCGAGCTTGAGATTGCCCGACGGGCCTTGCAGGCTCAGGTTGCGCGCCGTGTCGTCGAGCTTCAGGTCGAAGACCTGTTGTTCGCCACTGGCGGTTTGCAGGGTGGCGTTCATCTGCAAGGAACTGAACAGGTTGGAATCGAACTTGACAAGCCCATCCAGCTTCAGGCTCGGCGGCTCCTTGGCCAGGCCGTCGATGGCGGCCTGGAAGCCGTCCGCGAGGGTGGCGAGACCCTTGAGCTCGTAGGCGTTGAGTTCACCGTCCTCGACCTCGGCGCTGACCGCCAGGCCGTTGTCGTCACTGACCAGCGACAGCTTGATGGTCGCTCCGGAGGCGGTGGTCAGGCTCAGGCTGATGGTATTGGCCGGGTCCTGGCGCAGGCTGTCGGCGCGCAGCTTGATGGCTTCGGCACTGGGGGTGGCGCCTTCGGCATAACGGAATACCGACTGGGAAACCGATGTTCCGCCCTTGAGCACCAACTGTTCGACCAGCGCCGAACCCACGCCGCGGAAACGTTCGCTGGCAGACCCGCCCTGGATGCCGGTGAGCAGGCTCAGGCTGAGCTTGTCCACGCCGTCGTCCTGCAGGGCGTAGCGTGCGGTGGAGGTGGCATTGCGTGACGAGTAGGTGTAGCCGTCACTGTCGTCCCGGGCCTGGCCCAGGGTGACATTGCTGGTCGCGGCCGGCGCCTGGGTGCTGCTTGCGGTGCTGGCCGGCGTGGCTTGGGGTGCGATGTAGACAGGCGAAATGCGCAGTCCTGTGCTGATGGGGGTCATGTGGTTGCCCATGGTGTCCGTACGTGTTCAAGGCTATCGGCGCGTTCGCGCGAAGCTTGAGCCGTGCCACAATGCCGGCCCCTTTCCCCGACGTTGTCCGGTCCGTCCATGAAAAGCAGCCAACTGACCCTGATCTGTCACGCCCGCAGCGAAGCCCAGCGCGTCGGTCGCTTCCACTTGGCCGAGGATGGGATACAGCCGGCTTTCGATGCGGTGATCACGTTGGATGAAGCGGCCCGTACGCTGATTGCGCCGGAACTGCGCACGCGACAGACCGCCGAGGCGCTGGGCCTGGTTGGACAACCGGATGCGGGACTGCGCGACTGCGATTTCGGGCGCTGGCAAGGGCTGTCGCTGAAACAGCTGGAACAGGAAGAGGCGGATGGCCTGCAACAATGGTTGGGCGATCCCCAGGTCGCGCCCCACGGCGGCGAGTCGGTGGCGCAGCTCTGCCAGCGGGTGGCGGACTGGATGGAGCGCCGGACGGATCCGGGACACTGGCAGGCGATCACCCATCCGATGGTGATCCGTGCGGCGCTGCTGCATGTGCTGCAATGTCCGCTGTCGGCGTTCCAGCATATCGATGTGCTGCCGCTGTCGCGGGTCAGCTTCAGTCGCTATGACCGCTGGCGGTTGCGCATTGATTGACGGCAATGGTGCCCGGCGCCCCGCCAAGCCCCACAGAGATCGCATCCGCCGTGAACCCTGTGGGAGCCGGCGTTGCCGGCGATGAGGCCGTCAGCCTCGATACCGATCTTGCTGGCCTGATTGTTCTTGAGGGCCTCATCGCTGGCAACGCCAGCTCCCACAGTGTCTGTGTCGGACACAGGTCTTGTGGCTGGCCGAGATTCCTGTGGGAGCCGGCGTTGCCGGCGATGAGGCCGTCAGCCTCGATATCGATCTTGCTGGCCTGATTGTTCTTGCCGGCCTCATCGCTGGCAAGCCAGCTCCCACAGAGACCGCGTCGAGCACAGATACTGTGGCCGGCCCGGAACCCTGTGGGAGCCGGCGTTGCCGGCGATGAGGCCATCAGCCTGTGAACCCTCAGTCGAACACCCCGCGCAGCGTCAGGGTGAAGTTGCGCGGCTCTCCATAGTAGTTGCCGTACTCGGACGTCCCGACGCTCTCGTAGTAGCGACGATCGAACAGGTTGTTGCCCTTCAGCGCCACGGTCCAGTGCTCGTCCACCTTGTACTCCACCAGGGCGTCGTACACCGCGTAGCCGGACTGGCTGAAGTCGTAGTCGCGGCTGTCGATGGCGTTGCCCACCGCGTCGAAGCGATAAGCCTTGCCGGTCACGTAGGTCGGGCTCTGCGCGGTGACGCCGGCGCCGACCCGCAGGTCAGACAGCGCGCCCGGCAAGGTATAGACACTCCACAGCTTGAACAGATGCTTGGGCGTGATGCTGCTGTAGAGGGTTTCCTCGGTGTCGTTCTGCACCCGGTTGTAGGTGTAGCCGGCGAGGATTTCCCAGCCCGGGGTGATTTCACCGCTGGCCTCGAGGTCGATGCCCTTGCTGACCACCCGGTCCTGGGCCAGGTAGCAGCACGAGCCGCTGTAGCTGAACACCGGGTCGGGATAGGACGGGTCGATGGCGGCCTGGTGCTCGCGGGTGGTGTAGAACAGCGCGGCGCTGACATTCAGGGCACCGCCGAGCAATTCGCCCTTGAGTCCGGTTTCGTAGGTCTTGCCGGTCATGGGTTCGATCGAGCTTGGCGCGTCTTCCGGGCCCATGAGTTTCTGCGCCTGGGGCTTGAACACCTCGCTGTAGCTGACATAGGCCGACCACTGCTCGTCGAGGGCGTAGATCAGGCCGCCGAAGGGCACCAGGGTGGTCGGCTCACGATCGGACACCCGGTCCTGCAGTGCCCATTGTCCGGTGCCGTCGCTGTTGCGCTTGCTGTAGGCCTGCTCGAACTTGTAGCGCTGGGCCCGCGCGCCGAGTACCAGCTTGAGCGGATCGCTCAGTTGCAGGCGCAGGGTCGAGTAGACGCCGTACTGCTCGCGGGTGTTGGGCGAATAGTCGCGCCAGAAGGCGTGGTTCGATGCATCGCTGGTCAGCGGCGTGCTCTTCGGGTCCCACAGGTCGATCAGGCCGCCCTTGCCGAGCATGCCGTTGGCGGCGCGCCAGCGGCTGGTGACTTTCTGGTAGTCGGCACCGAACAGCACTTCGTGACGACGACCGAAGGCGTCGAAGGCGCCGGACAGGTTGGCGTCGAACACCGATTGCTCGCTCCAGCTCGACACGTAGCTGCCCCACCAGTACGGCCCGGTATTGGTGGTTTCGTCGACGGAGCCATAGGGGATCACGCCTTCGGTGGTGGAGCCGTTGTAGGTCCAGGTGTACGAGGTGTTGAGCTTCCAGTCGTCGTTGAAGTAGTGGTCGAGCTTGACGAACCACTCGCGGGTGAAGCTGTCGTTCCAGGCCTGATCGGTGGTGTACCAGCTGTGTCGCGGCAGGTGCAGGTCGCCGCCGGTGCTGTAGCGCGGCAGGCCGTCGCCGGTGCCGTTTTCCTTGACCTTGTCGTAGCTGCCGCCGAAGGTCAGCAGGGTGTCGGCGCCGAGGTCGGCTTCGAGTACGCCGTACACCAGGGGCTTCTCGGTGCTGCGGTTATCCATGAAGTACTGGCGGTCGGTGTAGGCCGCCACCAGGCGCCCGCGCAGCGCACCGTCGAAGGCCAGCGGCCCGGTCACGTCGACTTCGCTGCGGTAGTTGTCCGAGGAGCCGGCCGAGGTGTTGAGCTTGAGCTGGTAGTGATCGAGCGGGCGCTTGCGTACCAGGTTGACGATACCGCCCGGGTCGCCGGTACCGCCGAGCAGGCCGCTGGCGCCGCGCAGCACCTCGACGTGATCGTAGGCGGCCAGGTCGTACATACGGTCGCTGTAGAAGGTGCCGACCCCGGTGCCGATGTCCATGGGCGCGGCACCATCGATCTGCACGTTGTCGATGGGGAAGCCGCGGGAATAGAACTGCTTGGAGTGGTAGGTGGAGCTGCGGCTGGTGATGCCCGGAGTGAGTTTCATCGCCTCGGGCAGGCTGGTCATGCGCTGGTCTTCGATCAGCTTGTTGGTGATCACCGAGACGCTTTGCGGGGTGTCCTTGAGGCTGACCGGGGTCTTCGAGCCGATGCTGACCAGGCCGGTGGTGTAGGCGCCGGAGTTCTCGGTCATTTCGCCCATGCCCTGGCCGCTGATGGTGGTCGCGCTCAGCTCCAGGGGGCCGTCCTCGGCGCGCTTGACCAGGCGATAGCCGAGACCGTCCCCAATGGCTTGCAGGTGGCTGCCGAGGAGGATCCGGGCCAGGCCGTCGGCCACCGAGTAATCGCCGTTCAGGCCGTCGCTGCGCAGGCCGGCGGTGAGTGCCGAATCCACGCCGATCATCACCCCGGCCTGTTGGCCGAAGGTACCCAGGACGCTGTCCAGGCTGCCGGCGGGGATGCGGTAGCTGCGGGTTTGTTGCTGACTGCCGGTGTCGGCGGCCAGCAGCGGCTGGCTGGCGCTGGCCAGGGTAGCGCCGAGCAGGGCCAGGCGCAGGGCGTGGGCCAGGGGAGAAGGGCGTTTGTGCATGAAGACGATCCGTTGGGTGGCAGAGGGAAGGGCGCTGTTTTTCAGCGTTCTGTCTGTCTTGATGCGTGAGCTGAAAAAAACTGCCGGCTATCGCGAATTATTTTTATTCGCGGCCCGGCTCAGGCCGGCGTCACCGTCGCCCAGACCCCCAGCACCCGTTCCACCTTGATCGGCAGCATGCGTGCCAGCAGGTCGAGGCTGGCGTCGGGACGATCCAGCGAATACGACCCGGACACCGGCAGCCCGGCCACTTCCGGGGCGCAGCGCAAAACGCCGCGACGATAGCGATCGAGATGGGCCAGGAGCAGGCCCAGGGGCATGCGCTCGACCACCAGCAGGCCGTCGCTCCAGGCCAGCTCGGCAGGACCGAGGGCAACCGGCGGCAAGGTGCGCTCGCTGTCGAAGTTCAACTGCTGCCCGGCGTTGAGCACCAGCCTGTCGCCCTGGGCAAGTTCCAACTCGGCACTGCCAGCGAAGACCTGCAGCTGGCTGCCGGTCATCCCCGGCAGGTCCCGGGCGATCACCAGCTTGCTGGACCTGCCGGGGGTGATCCACCCGCCCTGGCTGCGGATGCGCAGCGCGGCCTGCGTGTCGGTGCTGATCAGCACGCGGCCGAGGTTGAGGCTCAGCTCGGCGGCCTGCTGGTCCAGCGCGGTGCGGGTATCCAGTTGCAACTGCACTCCACCGGCCAGTTGCAGGCGCCGACGTTCACCGGTGCCGGTGCGGTAGTCGCTGAACAGTTGCGGCAACAGGCTGCGCTCGCTGACCCCGACTCCGGTGGCGCCCAGCACGGCCAGGCCGGCGAGGCCCTTGAGCAGGGTCCGCCGCGAACTGCCGCTGCGTGCGCGCAACAGGCTGCGCGCACTGGCTGGTGTTACGTTGCGGGTGGTCTGGCGCAGGTCCTGGTTGAGCCCGGCCAGGCGCTGCCAGGCCAGTTCATGGGACGCGCTCTGCGCCCGCCAGGCCTCGCAGGCCCGTCGCTCGTCATCGCTGCTGACCCCGGATTGCAGCAGCACCATCCAGTGCAGCGCCTGTTCCAGCACCTGCTCGTCGACGGCCTGGTTTTCCAGCGGCTGAAACGGCCTCACGGTTCGTAGACCGCGGCGTAGCAGACCCGGTAGGCCTTGAGCATGGCTTTCTGCACCACATTGACGCTGACCCCGAGCTGTTCGGCGATCTGCGGGTAGGTCAGGCCGTCCAGTTGCGACAGCAGGAAGATCTCCCGCACCCGCGTGCCCAGGCCGTCGAGCACCCGGCCCACGGTATCGAGGGCTTCGAGCACCAGCAGGCGGGTCTCCGCCGACGGCATTTCCTGCGGGTCAAGGGCCGCCAGGGATTCCAGGTAGGCGTTCTCCAGCGCGCGACGGCGGAAGAACTCGGCGCACAGGCGGCTGGCCACGGTGGCCAGGTAGGCCCGTGGCTCGCGAAATGACGGCAGCACGTCCTGGCGCATCAGGCGGATGAAGGTGTCCTGCGCCAGGTCCTGGGCCTGCTGGTGATTGCCCAGCTTGCGCCGCAGCAGCTGGACGATCCAGCCGTGGTGGGCGACATAGAGTTCGCCGACGGCGTGATGCGGGGAGGTGGAAGAGGGCATGCGCGCGGTTCCATGGCAGAGGGTGGCGTATGGTGCGCATGGTAATACTTCTCATTAACCCTGTTGCAACTAATTCGACGAACAAGCCACGCTCCTGCAAGAAGCCCGGTTAACTCTGTTGTCTAGCCATGACCAGGCGTTCAGGCGATCCCCCCCGGCGAATCCAGCACCTGCCTGATCTTGCGGGCCAGGTCATGGGGCAGGTAGGGCTTGGAGATCACCTCGAACTCCGAGCCGCCGATATCGGTGCGCTCGATGGAGTTCTCGGCATAGCCGGTGGTCAGCAGCACCTTGATCGCCGGGTGGTTGCGCCGCACCTCGCGGGCCAGCATCACGCCGTTCATGCCGCCGGGCATGATCAGGTCGGTGAACAGCAGGTCGTAGCGCTCGCCGGCTTCGAAACGCTTCAGCGCCTCGCGGGCATTGAGCACCAGGTCGGCCTGGTAGCCGTAGTCCTCCAGAACCATCTTCGCCAGCTCCGCCACATCCGGGCGATCCTCGACGATCAGCACCCGTTCGTGGCCGTTCTTCGCCTCGGCCGCCGGGCGCCGCTCCAGCGGCAGTACGGCACCGCTGTCCACCGGGAAGTACAGGCGCAGGGTGGTGCCGATGCCTTCTTCGGTGTAGATCCGCGCGGTGCCGCCGGACTGCTTGGCGAAGCCGTAGACCATCGACAGACCCAACCCGGAACCCTTGCCTTCCTCCTTGGTGGTGAAGAACGGGTCCATGACCCGGTCGCGGATGCTCGCCGACATGCCGATGCCGTTGTCGGTGATTGCCAGGCTGACGTAATGGCCCGGCAGCAGGCCGTCGTAGGAGGTAGTGGCGAGGTCGCGCACCGTGACATTGCGGGTTTCGATGAAGATCCGCGGCTTGGCCCGGCCAATCAGCGCGTCCCGCGAGTTGATGAAGATATTCAGCAGCGCCACCTCGGCCTGGGTCGGGTCGATGCGGCAGTTCTTCAGCCCGGTTTCGAGGTCATATTCCACCTGCACGCCGTCGCCAAAGGTGCGGTTGACCAGCGGCCGCACGGTATCCACCAGCTGGTTGAGATTGAGCACCCGGCCTTGCAGCTTCTGCTTGCGCGAGAAGGCCAGCAGTTGCTTGGTCAGGGTGCTGGCCTTGTCTACCGCCGATCGGGCGTGGAAGGTGCTGCGGCGAATGCGTTCCATGTCCGGCGCCGGCTTTTCCGCCGCCGTGCGGATCAGGTCGATATAGCCGCCCATCACCTGCAAGAGGTTGTTGAAGTCATGGGCGATACCGCCGGTCAACTGGCCCAGGGCTTCCATCTTCTGCGACTGGTGCAGGGCATCCTCGGCGTCGCGGCGGCGACTGACATCCAGTTGCGAGGCGAAGAAATAGATCAGCTCGCCTTTCTCGTTGTAGATCGGCGAGATGAACAGGGCATTCCAGAAGCTGCTGCCGTCCTTGCGGTAGTTGAGGATCTCGGTGGAAAAGTCGTAGCGCCCGGCGATCGCCTCGCGGATCGCCGTGACCACTTCCGGGTCGGTGTCCGGCCCCTGGAGAAAACGGCAGTTGCGCCCGACGATCTCCGCCGCGGCATAGCCGGTCATGTCGAGAAACGCCTGGTTGGCGAAGATGATCGGATTGTCCGGCGCCTTGGGGTTGGTGACGATCATCGGCATGCGCGTGGTTTCCACCGCGGCGAAAAAGATGTCCTTGGGATGGCCGGAGATATCGGCGGTCGAGGAGTCGTCGACGCGGGTGGGGGTGTTGGGCACGGTTCAGTCCTTCTGCAAGCCAGCTCTTGCATGCAGACAGCAGGGCGGGTGCTTTGGTTGCTTGCAAGGCGTCGCGGGCTGACTTCGGGTGTCGCCGGCCGTAGTTGTGGCGAGCGACACCCGAACGGACCGAGGAACTCAGTGGTGCTTGGGAGAGGGGATCAGGGTGAAGCCCGGTGCGGCTATGCCCGGCCAGAGCTCGTACAGCACATCGGCCTTGTGCCTGCCACCGTTTCTCGGGCTCGACGGAATGCCCAGCGCTTCGGCGGCGGCGATGCTCAATTCGCCGATCTTTGAATTGGAACTGACATCGGCGACCACGCAGTCGACCGATTTGCCATTCAAGGTCACCCTGGCCTTGCAACCCAGGACGACGCCCTTGGTTTTGCTGATAACCACGGCGGGCACCACGATATAGGGCACGGTGGCCGAGTCGACGTAGGCAGCGAGGTCATCCGACGCTTTGCCGGGGTATCGGTAGGCGGTCTTGCAGCCGACGATGCCGCCGGGATAGAGCTTCGGGTAGCCCTGCTTGTCGAGGATCGCGATGCTGTTGTCGGCGTCGTAGCAATAGACCTTGCCGTTCTTTTCGTACATCCCGCCGTTTTCCAGGTAGTCGCTACCTTTGTCGCCGAGCATGTAGGCCGCCGGTTTGCCATTCTGGCCGTTGGCCCCGTCGGCGTCGATATCGGCATCGGCAGTGAAATGCACCCGTAAATCCTCATCCTCCTCGATGTTGCACGCCGGTTCGTGATCGTTTTTCGGGATGGTCGCAATCCTTGGCATTTTTTGCCTCCTGCTGGTGAGTACCGACTGACAGGATAGTCCCGTTCAAAAAGAATGCTGGCATTTTGCTTTTATTTTCTCCCGATATTGCCCCGGAGTCCTGGATAATGGCGGCACGCCGGGTTTTACGGCCCCGCCAAGCCTTTTTCGATGAACGAATGGATGTCGCAGGATGAGTTTTGACAGGTTGTCGGTGCCCGAGGGGTATGCCACGGAAGTGGCTCTGGTCGTGGCGCCTTATGTCGATGTGAAGTTCATGAAGCAGCTGATTGCACGGATGAAGCCGAGACGCTTGTGCCTGTTGGCCGACGACGGTATCCGCAAGGAGGATCTGGAGGCGTTGCTGGCCGATTGTGGCAAGTCGGTCGATCTGGAGATCCGCCTGGGGCGCGCCCGGGGCCTGATGCACATGAAGTCCTATTACTTCGAGTTCATACGCAAGGAAGGACCGCGCAGAAGGAAGCGCCGCTTGCTGTTGGGGTCGGCCAACGCCACGAATGCAGCGTTCAGCGGCAACATCAATGCCGAGTTGATCGCCGATCTCGAGCTGTCCATCAGCAATGACAGCGATCTTGCCGATTACTTCCTCGACATCCTGCGGACCTTCGATACCGACGGTGACGCGGCGGTCAGGGTCGAGGAGCGGCGTGTCTATTCGTACAATGCCCCATTCCTGCATTTACCTGCGTTCAAAAGCATCCCCATGGGGACCCTGCCGTCGGGGTTCGACACCTGGTTGCAGCGCGGCCGGCTGACTGCCAAATACCGCGATGCGCCGCAGTTCGGCGTACTCAATATCCGCCTCAAGCAAGCGTTACCACGGGATCAGGTCGCGCAGATCTTCGCCAACAGTGCCTTTACCGAGCAGGGCGAGCGCGATGTGGTGCGCTATGGCTATGTGAATGACGACGCGGCTGCCGCCGAGCAGGAACAGGAGCAGCTTCACTGGAAGGCCAGTTTCAGCGTGTGGACGCACCTGGGGGACTGGGTCTCGGATGAATGCTACCGGGCTAACTGGAAGATCATGCGTTCGAAGGCGGCCGATGCACGCGAGGCGAAAGTGGCGATGATCGTCAGCGGTCATGCCGATGAAGACTGGCAGGCAGAGAGGGTCGAGACCCTGGTCAAGGCACTCGAGCAGGTATGGGACGGTTTGCAGCGTGCGCAGATCCCTCCGCAACGCTACCTCATGGAGCTCAACGGCAAACTGAACCCGGGGCCGTACAAGGCTCAGTTTCTCCAGAAGCTCAAGCAGGATTTCAACCTTGCCCAGGACCAGGATTTCAAGAGCCGCTACATCCAGGGTTACGAGTTTCCGGATATGCCGCGTTTCCGCCAGGACAACACGGCCTGGGAGCTGTTTGTCCACTCCTGGTGCGAGTCGGTCTCCGTCGAGGCGAGCAAAGGCCGTACGTCCTCATGGCTGGTCAGGCGGCTGAAAAGGATCGTCGAACTCGAAGGGCAGGAGCTGGAGGAGATGAGCGTGGCGAAGATCGGGTCTTACCTGCGCGAAGGCTGGAGGCGGACCTTGCCGCAAGTGGGGCTGACCCTGGGCGAGTGGCTGATGGACTACCACGACGCGTAGCAACCATGCCCTGCAAGCGGGGTTCGGCACGAGGTGTGTCATTGATCGCCATGTCATTCTCAGCCAGGCGCGGTGTCTTTGTGCGCCGGTTTTGCCAATGGCCTTTGGGTTAGACTCGGCGCCTTTTGCCGAGGAGACTTCCATGACCGTCACCGGCCCCCGGGCCGCCACTGCTTGCGGCCTGCTCGCCATCCTGCTGTGGAGCACCGCGTCCGGCCTGATCCGCAGCATCAGCCAGGTCTTCGGCCCGCTGGGCGGTGCCGCGCTGATCTATTCCCTCGGCACCGTGCTGCTGGTCCTGCTGCTTGGCCGACCACGGCTGCGCTCGGTGCCGCGTATGTACCTGTTTGTCGGCACCGCGTTGTTCGTCGCCTACGAGATCTGCCTGTCGCTGGCCCTGGGCTTTGCCAGCAATGCCAACCAGGCCATCGAGGTCGGCATGCTCAACTACCTGTGGCCGTGCCTGACGGTGGTGCTGGCGATCTTCATGAACGGCCAGCGTGCCCGCTGGCTGATCGTGCCGGGCAGTCTGCTGGCGCTGACCGGGATCGTCTGGGTGGTCAGCGGCAATGAGCTGTCGCTGGGGCGGATTCTTGCCAATGTCGGTTCCAACCCGCTGAGCTATGGCTTGGCGTTGAGCTGTGCGATCACTTTCGCCCTGTACTGCAACGTTACCCGCCGCTATGCCAACGGGCAGAACCTGGTGGTGCTGTTCTTCTTCCTCACGTCCTGCCTGCTGTGGATCAAGTACGCCCTGAGCAGCGAGCGACTGCCGCCGTTCACTGCGGGCAACAGCCTGGAACTGCTCGCCGCCGGAGTGGCCATGGCCGGCGGTTATGCCTTGTGGAACCTGGGCATTCTGCGCGGCAACCTGACCTTGCTGGCCACCGCCTCGTACTTTTCGCCGGTGCTGTCCTCGGCCTTTGCCGCGCTTTGGCTGGGGGCACAGTTGAGCGGGCAGTTCTGGCAAGGGGCGCTGCTGGTGGTGGCGGGATCGCTCATGTGCTGGCAGGCGACGCGACAGGTACACTGAGCGCCCATTCCTGTCGACCCGTGCCTGCCATGCTCCGTACCGTCACCGACCTCGACCTGCGCCTGCTGCGCATCTTCACTACGGTAGTGAAATGCGGCGGCTTCACCGCTGCCCAGGCCGAGCTGAACATGAGCCAGTCGAACATCAGCATGCAGATCGGCAGCCTGGAGCAGCGCCTGGGCTATCGCCTGTGCGAGCGCGGCAAGGGCGGGTTTCGCCTGACTACCAAGGGCAAGCGCATCATCGAGGCGTCCCAGGCGATGTTCGAGGCCATCGGACTGTTCCGCGACGAGGCGCAGGGGCTGTCGGGCAATCTGGTCGGGGACTTGTACGTGGGCATGGCGGACAACGTGGCGACCTTGCCCCAGGCGCGTTTCGGCGAGGCGCTGGCGAGGTTTCACCAGCGCGAGCAGGACGTCCAGTTGAACCTCTACGTCAACTCGCCCACCGAACTGGAACTGGCGGTGATCGACGGGCAACTGGACCTGGCGGTGTCCTATTTCAGCCGTTCGCGGCCGAGCCTGGAGTACCTGCCGCTGTATACCGAGGAGATCGGCGTGTTCTGCGGCGACCGCCATCCGCTGTTCGCCGAGGCGCAGCCGGACCTGCAACGGATCGCCGCGTGCAACTGGATCAGCCATGGTTTTCTCCCGGACAACCAGGAGCTGCCGTTGCGCCCCGAACGCAGCCGGGCCACGGCCTACCATATGGAAGCCGTGGCCCACGCGGTGCTGGCCGGGACGCACTTGGGCTACCTGCCGACCCACTATGCGCAGATCTGGATCGAGCGCGGCCGCATGCGCGCCTTGCAGCCCGAGCGGCTGCGGTACGAAGTGGTGCACAGCATGATCACCTACAACGGACGGCCCCGGAGCGAGGCAGCGCGGGCGTTTATCGAGGATCTGCTGGCGGTGCATGGGGTGCAGGGGTAGGGGAACGGTCTTCTGGCGTTCCCGAGGGCCTCATCGCTGCATGGGTATCTACACAACTTCAGATCACCACAAAATGATG
>NZ_JBMDIJ010000061.1:0-39591 GCF_057808595.1 Pseudomonas sp. FG98
ATGTCGAAGCTGATGGCCTCATCGCCGGCAACGCCGGCTCCCACAGGGTTCCGGGTCGGCCGCAGGGTCCAGGCTCGATACAGGAACCTGTGGGAGATTCTCAGATGCTCATCACCATCTGCCCACTATCCACCCGCAACTCCACCCCGTTCACCGCCCTGGCTTCGTCACTGGCCAGGAACAGCACGCTGGCCGCCACATCCTCCGGCCGGCACATGCGGTTCATCGGGTCGCTGTCGATGGTCAGCCGCTCCGGGTCGAGACCGGCGGGGAAGCCACCGCTGGTCATGTCCGTGAGCACGCCGTCCGGGTGCAGGCTGTTGCAGCGGATGCGGTACTTGCGCCGGCGGCAGAAGGCGGCGACCGAGCGGGTCAGCGCCGCCACCGCGCCTTTCGAGGCGCTGTAGGCGAGGTAGTCGTCGCGTCCGGCGAGGGCGGCGATGGAGGACAGGTTGATGATCGAGCCACCACCCTGCTTCATCAGCCCGATCGCCTCGCGACAGCCAAGGAAGACGCTGTCGGCATTGATCCGCATCAGCCTGTGCCAATCCTCCAGGCGGGTCTCCTCGATGGTCCCGCTGATCAGGATCCCGGCGTTGTTGACCAGGATACCCAGGCGTCCGTAGCGCTCGCGCACCAAGCCCATCAAGGCCTGCCACCCGGTCTCGCTGCTGGCGTCATGACGGACGAAACAGGTCGCCTCGCCCAGTTCGGCAACCAGCGCCTCCCCCGCCGCTTCGTCGATATCGGCAATCACCACCCGCGCCCCTTCACGAACCAGCAGGCGCACGCTGGCCCGCCCGATCCCTCGCGCGCCGCCGGTGACCACGGCGATCTTGTCAGCTACCCGCCCGGTCATGATGCAACCTCCTTGAGATACAACCGGTTGTCGCGGCCTTCCCCGGCAGCCGCTTGCCCGGCACGCCGGCCGGAGAACACGCAATCGGCCAGGGACAAGCCGCTGATATAGAGGTGCGAAGGAATACCCACGGCAGCCCGGCCGGCAGCGTACAGACCAGCAATCGGCCGTGCGGCCTGGTCCAGCACGGCACCGCTGTCCTCATCGACCCGCAGGCCGCCCAGGGTCAAGGCCCCGAGGGGAAAGATCGGGTTGCCCACAGAGATATCGCAGGCGTAGAACGGCCCGTGCTCCAGCGCCTGGCGCCCGCCTCGCGACTTGCCGAAGGGATCGTCGCGATCACCACGGGCTGCAGCGTTGTTGGCCTCGGCCGCTTCGCGCAGGGCCTGGGCATTCATTCCGGTGACCCGGGCCAGTTCGTCGAGGCTGCGCCCCTTGCGCACCTTGAGCAGCATCAGGGCCAGGGCCGGCACGCTCTGGAACCACCAATAGCCACCGAACAGCGCCTCGCGCAGGGCCTTTTTGCGCAGCGCCGCATCCAGCACCAACCAGGCGCGGCCACCCTGGTCTTCCATCAAGGGCTGGCCAAGGGTCGCGCCGTAGACTTCTTCGTTGCAGAAGCGCCGCCCCTCGGTGTTGACCACCATGCCCTTGTGCCAACTGTACGGCGGGTTGATGAAGCGCCACGCCGAAACCCGCTCCAGCCGGTCGCTGGCGGCGCCGACACTGGCGCCAAGACGCAGGCCGCTGCCATCGCAGCCGGTGGCGCCGACCTTGAAGTTGCGGCGGAATTTCGGCGCATGCTGGCCGATCAGTTCGCGGTTGAAGATAAAGCCGCCGGTACTGAGGATCACCGCCTTCTTCGCCCGCACCAACAGCGGACGGGCGAAATCCCGCTCCAGCTGGCTGGCGCGCTGGCGCAGGCTGTCGCAATAGCCGGGAGCGAAGTTCTGCAACGTCTCCGCGCGGGCGATCAACTTGCCGTGCAGGGCGGCCTGGGGGCTGTCGGGCGACAGGCGCCAGAACTCGGCGCCGATCACTCGCCCCGCTGCATCCACCACCAGGCGCCGGGCCGCCGCTTGCAACAGCGGGCGCACGCCAGCGCGCAGGCAGGCGGCCTGGAGGTGACCGTACAACACGGCACCGCACTGGCCTTTGCCTACAGTACGGTGACCGCGTGGCGCAGGCGCATGCTCGCCGCCGTACTGCGGTACCAGTTCGTTGCCGGAGTAATAGAGGTAGTAGCCGTCCTGCGGATAGGACGTCTTGCCACCGGGCGGGACTTCATGGGAATACGGCGCACCATGGCTTTCCAGCCATTGCAGGTTGGCCACGCTGTCGGCGCAGAAACGCCGCAGGGTGTCGTCCCGGACCACGCCCCGGGTTTCGTGCTTGAGGTAATCGAACATCGCGTCGGGCGAGTCGTTGTAGCCGGCGCGGCGCTGCTGGCGGGTACCGCCACCGGCATACACCACGCCACCGCTCTTGGCACTGGCGCCGCCGCCATTGAAGCGGTCGGCGACGATCACCTCGGCGCCAGCAGCCCGCGCCTCCAAGGCCGCGCAGGCACCTGCCGCGCCCCAACCGATCACCAGCACGTCGCACTGCTGGTCCCAAGGCCGCCCGTGCAACTCCTCGCCATTCAGCGGCGGCAGGATCGGCGTAACCGTATCGACCCGGCTCATGACGCCTCCCGGGCCAGGTGATTGGCCGCCACATAACCGAAGGTCATTGCCGGCCCCAGCGTGCCGCCGGCCCCTGGATAGCTGGTGCCCATCACCGACGCCGAGCAGTTGCCGATGGCGTACAGGCCAGGGATCGGCGTGCCGTCCTCGCGCACCACCTGGGCATGCTCGTTGGTCAGCAGGCCGCCCTTGGTGCCGATATCCCCGGCGTCCAGGCGCATGGCGTAGAACGGCCCCTTGCGCAGCGGCGCCAGGCAGGGATTGGGCTTGATATTGCAGTCGCCGTAATAGCGATCGAAGACATTGCCGCCACGCTGGAAATCGGCATCGATCCCCGTCCGCGCATAGTCGTTGACCTTGACCACCGTGGCCTCCAGCCCGGCCGGGTCGACGCCGATCTGCTCCGCCAGTCCGGCCAGGCTGTCGGCCTTCCAGTACAGGTTGTTCAGCCATTCCTTGCGCAGGCGGCTGTCGGGCATGACCTGGGCCGGCATCAACGGGCCCATGGCGTAGTTGAAGCGGAAATGCGCGTCGAAGATCACCCACGCCGGCACGCTGCGCCCGCCGCTTTGCTGGTTGTCGCGGTGCATGGCGTCGACGAACTCCAGGTACGGCGCAGCCTCGTTGACGAAGCGCCGGCCCTGGTCATTGACCACGATGGCGCCGGGGAAGGCGCGCTCGGCGAAGATCCCGCGGGGCTTGTCCTCACCCGGCACGGCGATGGTCGGTGCCCACCAGGCCCAGTCCATCAGGGCGGTGGCGGCCCCCGCGCCGACTCCGGCGAGCAAGGCGGCACCGGTATTGTTGCCGGGCGGCGTGGCACTCCAGCTCATTTGCGTCGGCTTGGGCAGGTACTGCTCGCGCAGGGCCTGGTTCTGCTCGAAGCCACCGCAGGCGAAGATCACGCCATGGCGGGCGTGCAAGGTCAGGTCCTGGCCATCGCGGTGGACCACGATCCCGCCGACCTTGCCGTCCTTGATCAGCAGCTCGCGGAAATCGGTGTCGAGCCAGAGCGGTACGTCGCGATCCATCAGCGAACGGCGCAGGGCCGCGACCAGCGAACTGCCGAGGGCGGCGCGGCGGTCGTACTTGCTCTTTCTGCGCCATTTGAAGTCCAGCTTGTAGCGCAGCATCAGGCCGAGGATCAGCCAGCGCCAGCCGAAGCTGCGGGCCATGGCCTTGTGCGCGTGGCGCGCGGTCCAGGCGATGCGGCCCATGAGCAGGGTCGAGGGCGACGGCTTGCGCAGGTTGTCCAGCTCCTCGCCGAGCACGCTGGTGTCGAATAGCTCCGGGTCAAGGGTGCGCCCCCCGGGCAAGGCGCCCGGCAGATGGGGGTAGTAATCCGGGTATTTCGCCGCCACGGCGTAGCGCACGCGGCTGGTGCGGGTCAGGGCCTCGATCATTTTCGGCGCGTTGTCGAGGTAGGCGTCCAGGCGCGCCGGCTCCACGTGCTCGCCGGCGGAGGCCTGGAGGTAACGGCGCGCCTGGTCACGGCTGTCGTTGCCGCCCAGGCGGGCGAAGTAATGGTTGTTGGGGATCCAGATCCCGCCGCCGGAAATGGCCGAGGTGCCGCCGTACTTGGCGCTTTTTTCCACGATCAGGACACGCAGGCCGTGATCGGCGAGAAATACCGCCGACGTCATCGCACCCGCGCCCGAGCCGACGACGATCACGTCATGGTCGGGTTGAGACTGAACTTGAGCCGTCATTGTTGTTATGCCATTAGCTGAGGTCAGGAAAACCGCCGGTCAGCGGCGGTGGACCTCATCTTCGCGGGGGGATGCGGGCGGGATCATCGTCAAAGTGGACTAGGTGTCGCTGATGGCCTCATCGCTGGCAAGCCAGCTCCCACAGGGGCTGAGGTGCATGCAGTACCTGTGGGAGCTGGCTTGCCAGCGATGAGGCCAGTGAGAACGCAGGGTCACTTACTTTTGAGCTTCAACCACGACTGCCGCAGATCCGAAGCCCAGCCATCGATCACCGCCTTCACATCATCCGGCTTCATCACCTGGCTGGTATTTTCCAGCGGCTTGCCGGTGCCCTTGCGGACCACCTGGGCCACCACCTTCTGGGTACCGCCGTCGATGAACACCGCTTCGGTGGCGATATCGGTTTCCTGGTCACGAATCCCGGAGGCGGTGCTGACTGCCGCCGCAACCAGGGCCACAGGAATCACTTCATAGGGTTTGAGCCCCTGGGTCTTGCTGCTGACCGCAGTGATCGCCGGGCGCACCACGATCACACCCGGCCCCGGCGCGCTGGCCAGGGGCAACGACTGGCTCAGCTCGCGCTTGAGCGCCTGGTCATAGTAGGCGGTGATGCCTTGCAGGGTACTCGCCGGGATCTGCTGGGTCGGCGCCGGTTTGGGATAGAGCTGGCTCGGTTCGATATACACGCTGTGGTAGGCCTTGCTGTCCAGCTTGGGGTCGATCCAGCGCATGACCGGCGCACCGGACGGTGATTTCGCTTCCCTGAGCTGGCTGTAGTCCTTGAGAAAGCCCGAGTATTCCTCCGGCTTGCTGAGGTCGCTGGCGCAACCGGCAAGCAGTAACGAGGTCAGGCCAACCGCCAGTGCAACTTTCATAAGTGCTCCCCACTACTGAAATCCATGAAAAAAACCCGCTGGCACGACGCCAGCGGGTTTAGGTATAGCCCAGCTTTCCGGGATCAGCCTTTCGGGCTGACCATGGCTTCCACGGTGCTGTTCACGCTGTCACTGGCGGTACTCGCCCGCCCTGCCCCACGAACGCTGTGGGCCGGCGTGCGGGCGGCATCGGCGAGGATGACCTGGGCCGCCTTTTCCGCCGCGACGTAGATCGAGGTAACGATGAAGAACCCCGGGATCTTCGGAAAGATCGAGGCATCCACCACCCGCAGGTTGCTCACCCCACGCACGCGGAAGGCGCTGTCGAGCACCGCCATCGGGTCGGTGGCGGCACCGATCGGGCAGGTGCAGGAGGCGTGATGCCCCCAGGCCTGGTTCCTGACGAACTCCTTCAACTGCTCGTCGGTCTGCACCGCGTCGCCCGGCAGCTCTTCTTCGGCGATCAGCTTGGCCTCTTTCAACGGCTTGGCCAGGTTGCGCACGAACTTGATGCCCTCCACCACCGATTGCAGGTCTTCACCCTTGCTGTCGTTGCCTTCCTCGAAGTAGCGGAAGTTGATCAGCGGGGTTTGCGCCGGGTCCTTCGAGCGCAAGGTGACGAAGCCAGCAGTGTTGTTGGTGTGCGCCTTGAGCACCGCCCAGGTCAGGTAGTTGAGCTTGTCGACGATCAACTGCGAGTAGCCCGGGAAGTAGCCGCGGAACAGCGCCAGCAGCGAAAAGCAGAACAGGTCCGGCAAGGGCCGCTGCTTGAGCGACTTCTTGATCACCGCCAGCACCGCGCCGTTGGTGGAATACACCCCGACCTTGCCCTTGGCCCACTCCTCGTACTGCGGGTCGCCCTTGGCGTAGCGCGCGCCTTCCAGCACGCTCCATTCCTTGAAGTTCATGCGGTTGACCACGCCGACCTCGTAGCGGTCCTGCAGGTTGCGCCCGACGCCCGGCAATTCGACCCGCACCGGCACGCCCACCGACTCCAGCACCTCGCGCGGGCCGATGCCGGAAAGCATCAGCATCTGCGGGGTGTTGAACGCCCCACCGGAGAGGATCACCTCGCGACTGGCGCGGACCTGGCGCAGCTCGCCGGCCGAAGTCGGGTTGCGCGGCAAGGTGCAGGCGCGGTACATCCGCGCGCCCTTGATGTACTCCACGCCATAGGCGCGTTGTTCATCGTCCAGCAGCACCCGGGTGACCAGCGCATCGAGCTCGATGTGCAGGTTCTGCGGGAAGCGCTGCTGCACATCCAGCAAGCGTTCGCGGGTACCGTTGCGGTGGTGTTTGTGGGTGGCCAGCGGCGGGTAGCGCAGACCGATGGCTTCGTCCTTGACCAGGCGCCAGTCGTTGGGGTCGCCCACCCCCTGCAACTGCCAGCCGATGCGCTTGAGCGGCTCGGCCAGGGTCTCGAAGGCCTGCTTGGCCGACTTGACGATGGAGCGCACCAGCGAGAAGTCGTCGAGCACCGCTTCCGGCACCGCCTTCTCGGTGTGCAGCCAGCCCTTGAAGCCATGCCGCGACGGGTTGATGCCGAACCACGAGAGAAAACGCTGGAACGGCCGGTGATGGCAGTTTTCCAGGCGCTCGAAGTGCTCGCGCATGGCACTGGCCTTCCACGACGCATCACCGGTGATCTGGGCGATATGGTCCCAGTCCTGGTTATGCGGGTAGACGGTGATCATGGCGTTGTGCGCGGTGCAGCCACCCAGGCAACTGGCCCGCGGATACAGCACGCCATCGACCTGTTCGCCCTCGAATTCGCGGGTGAACTTGGGATCCTTGGCCTGCTGCGCGTCGCTGCTGTAGTGGCGCACGAAGAAGTCCCAGCGCATCGCGTTGTTCTCGGTGGAGCGCGGGTGGAACGCCGGCACCTGGTATTGCTCGGGCAGGCCCGGTTCGCCGGTCCCGGCCACCGGGTCGCTGCCCGACTCCAGGATCAGCACGCGCCGGCCCTCCTCGGCCAGGCGCGCGGCCAGGGTGCCGCCTCCTGCGCCGGAACCCACCACGATGTATTCGTAATCCAGTTCGTTGCTCATGACGGCGGCCTCAGAAGGTTTTCAACAGGGCGATCAGGGCCCGTTTGTCGTCGTCGCTCAGGGCCTGTTCATCCTTGTCCTGAAGGAAACGGGTGCCGAAGTAGTGCCCCTTGTCGACCACGTAGTCCGGGCACTTGCTGACTTCCAGCAGCGGCTTGACCAGGCGCTTGAAGACCTTGCGCGCTTCTTCGTCGCTGGCCCCTGGCGGCAGCTGCTTGAGGTCGTGCTTGATCTTCACCAGCAGGTCGAGCACCTGGTCGCGTTTTTCCAGGTCGATGTTGGACAGCAGGCTGACCGGGGTGCCTTGCGGGATCGGCCCGATCTGGATGCCGTCATCACCGAACAGCCATGGCAGCCAGCGGGTCAGCACGCCTTGCAGGTTCTGCAGGAACTTCGGCAGGTAGCCGCTGCTTACGCGCAGGTAGCTGGTTTCGGTGGTGGTGTCGATGGTGCCCGGGTGGGTCAGGCCGGAACGGGTCACGACCTGGAAGTTGCCCTGGCGCTTTTCCGGCCACAGGAGCATTTCGATGGAACTGTCGAAGGACGCCAGGCGATCGTCGACACTGCCACTCCACTTGAACTGACCAAGGGCGTTGTTGAGGAACAGCGGTGCCGTCGACCAGACGCTGACCAGCGAGGCCGGCCGGGTGTAGCCACGACCGCCACCGGGCATTTCATACTCGCGGGCTTCGCCGGTGTAGGGGTTCTGCACCAGCATCGAGCCTACCGCCGGCAGCTTCTTGTACGACTCCGAGGAGAAGTTGTCCCAGATGTTGTCGGCCAGGGCGTTGGTCGCCAGCGGGCTGCAGGCGTTGGTTTCGAGCAGGGTCACCGGCACGCGCAGTTCGGTGGAGAGGAAGTTGTCGGTGAGGAAGTCGTCCTTCTTCACGATGTCGCGCATGGCGTTCTTGAACTCCGGCGTCTTGCTGTAGCTCCAGTAGTTGTTCCAGCACTGCAGGTAGTTGCCGTTGACGCAGCCGTTGTCGGGGAACTGGGCCCAGGCCTTTTCCGGCAGCTTGCTGGAGTGGCAGCGCGCGCAGGTGTCGGCGAAGACTTCCTTGCCCCGCTCCAGCTGCGCCGGCGAGGCTTGCAGGTGCTGGGCGCCGCCGGGTGCGTTCTTCAGGTAGTCGGGGGTGGCCGATGCCAGGAAGAACAACGCCAGGTCCGGGGTCTGCTGTTCGTTGGCGACCCAGTAGGAGGAGTTCTTGCGCGCCACGTCGATGCGGAACGGCGTGATCGGCTTGCCACCGATCAACGGCCGGAAGTGGGTGGTCCACTCCTCGCTGAACAGGCCGATGTTGACGAACACCCGGTTCAGCGCGCCAAGAGCACCCACCGAGTCGGCGCCGTCCTTGAGCACGCGCGGGGTGAACACCGTGTCCGGCTTTTTATAGAACTGGTTCAGCGGGCTGTCGGCGGGAATCCCCGGGACTTCGTTGAACTGCTTGTTGTTGAGGTCGCCGCCGGCGAGTTTTTCCTTGCCCAGGTGCGCAGCCAGCTCGATGCGCGCCTTGAGGTTGTAGACGGCGTTCATGGTGCGCGGGTTGTTGATGTAGTCGCTGGACACCAGCGAAGTATCCAGGGCTCCCGGCCGCGAGGTGTGGAACAGCTGGTGCGGGAAGCTGCTGTCGTCCTTCTGCCACATAAAGATGCGGTCGACCCAGAAATACTGCGCGCCCGGGTTGGAGTTGAGGTTGGCCCAGGCCGGACGCTCGGGATCGGCCGGCGGGTTGGTCGGGTTCGGCCCGACGTGGCAGAAGCCGCAGGACATGCCGACCCGGTAGGGTTTCACCAGCTTGCTGTCGTTGTAGTAGCTGGGGTCTTCGTAGTAGCGCTTGGGATCCCAGTGTTTCTGTGCCTTCTCGTCGAAGTCCGGGTTGGGGAACAGGCGCAGGCCGACGATGCCGGTGCCATAGCCGTAGTAGGAACCGGTCTCGATGTTCTTGCCGCGGGCGCCGATCTTCACCCCGGGGTATTTCTCTTCGTTCTCGAAGGGATCGGGGGCGCAGGACGGGTCGCGGTTGTCCAGCCACAGGCCGTGGCGGTCTTCACGCGGGCCTTCGCCCTTGGTGTAGCACGGCTCGTTGACCACCCCGAGGTACTGCCAGCGATTGCTGCGGTTGGCCGCCAGCGAGGGGTGGTTGGAGATGGTCTTGAGAAAGTCCAGGTTGCCGACGCTGTCACGCGACAGCTTGTCCCAGAGGGCATCGTTGCCGGCGGTCCAGACGATCCAGTTGTTGCGCCCGCGGGCGAAGGCATCCACTGCCTGCTGTTCGGTGATCCCGGGGATGAAGGGTGACAGGCGATCCACCAGCAATGCGGGCTGTTTGGAAACGCCGTAGTCCATGTCGGCGAAGTAGTCCTCGTCGGCGCCTTTCAGGCTGTCGGCTTCGCGGCCGACGCACTTGGCTTCGTCGAGGATCTTGCCGGAGGTGTCGCCGCAAGGGTTTTTCGGTTTATCGGAACACCCCTGCAACAGCACCAGGGGAATAAAGAGGCTCAACATCAGCTTCACGGGTGTCATGCGTTTGCTCCTTGCAAAACGTGCAGACCGGTCCCTTCTGTCCTTGGGGACACGTTATTGCGGCCGGTCCAGTTGGCCGATCTCAACTGATTGCGTTGTCCGTCGCCTTCGGTTGGACGATGGACCAGTTGGTTACAACTCCTTACAACACCTCAAGCATATGCCATGCAGTAGTGGCACATTGATTTCATTTCGCGATGAAAAAACGCTGCTTATCACTTCTGCTTATAGGTTTGCGCACAGTGCTTTTGTGATTCAGCTCACACTAGTGGCAAGTGGCTATTTTCCTGCTCTACACTGCTCTGCCAGGGACTTGTCACCACCACAGCAATGGACGCCACATGGACAGGGAAGAATCCGTCAGCACGGACCAAAGCACGCAATTTCGCGCCGAGCAGGCGCGCATCGCCGAACGCCACCGCTTGCTGGAACTGCCAGGGGGCGACGGCAAGCGCCGCGCCCTGGCGCTGTCCGGCGGTGGCATCCGCAGCGCCACTTTCTGCCTCGGGGTGCTCCAGGCCCTGGCCAGGGCACCGGCGCCGGGGGTGGAGCCGGTGCCCAAGCGCAATGATGAAGAAACCGACCTGGGCAAGCGCCTGCTGCCACGTTTCGACTACCTGTCGACGGTCAGCGGCGGCGGTTACTTCGGCTCGTTCTTCGGCAGCCTGTTCCTCCCCGGCCGCCTGCGTGGCCGCGAACACAGCGGGATGGTCGGCGCTGCCGAGAACCAGCCCGACGATGCCAGCAAGCGCCAGGCCGCCCGCGAGGCGTATGACACCCTGGACTACGAGCCGCCGGGGCGCATCCACACCGGCGACGATTACCGTGAGCAGGCGGTGGGCGCCGCCCCCCTCGGCTGGTTGCGGGAGAACGGCCGCTACCTGACCCCCGGCGGTGGTGGCGACCTGTTCTATGTGCTCGGCATGTCGCTGCGCAATCTGCTGGCAGTGCACATGGTCATCGGTATGCCGCTGCTGTTCGGCCTGGCCCTGGCCGTGCTGCTGCAGGTGGGGATCGACCTCAGTCCGCTGTGCTCGCCACTCGGCGCCTTCCTGCCGCTGAGCGCGGCGCAGGTGATCTGCGGGGCGCTGTGGTGGCTGCCGGTCGCCTTGATCGTGCTGGCCGTGCTGCCGCTGATGCTGGCGTACTGGATGGTCTATCGGCGGCGCAATGCCGATGAAAGCCTGCACCCGTTCAACCGCGCCACCCTGCTCTACGGTCTGACCGCCGTGGTGATGCTGGCGCTGGCGATCTTCGCTCCCTGGCTCGGTGGTGACCTGCGCACGCTGATGGTGCTGTTCGCCCTGGTCTGCGTGTTCGGCCTGGGCTATTGCCTGTGGTTGTGCATCTACCTCGGCCACGGCCGCCCGGCGCCGGAGAAGATCCTCGCCCGGCAAAACACCGTGGCCACCTACCGCGTGCTGGTGACCCGGCGCCTGGCCTCGGCGATCATCGCCACCCTGGTCGCGACGTTCTTCGCCGTGATTCCCTGGTTGAGCGAATGGCTGTTCCTGCGGGTCGAGCAAGGGCCGTTGCTCTCGGGTGGTGTGGTACTGCCGGCCCTGATCGCCCTGGTGCGCTGGATTTCGGTGTCCAGTGACGACAAGACCAGCCCGGGCTGGCTGAGCAAGCTGCCGATCAGCATCATCGCCGGCGCCGCCGGGGTGGTGATCTTCGTCCTGGTTTCGCTGTTCTGGGGCCTGCTGGTGCAGTACGTGCGCTATACCGGCGACTGGTTCGGCGACACCCACGCCTGGGCCCGGCTGCTCGGGCTGACCGTGCTGGCAGCGTTGTTCAGCCTGGGTTCGGGCCAGTTCATCGGTTTCCTCAACCTGTCGTCATGGCAGTCGTTCTACCGTGCGCGCCTGGCCCGGGCCTACCTCGGCGCCTCCAATGGCCTGCGTTTCTCCGGCAAGACCCGCAAGCAGCGCCGCCGCCTGCTCAGCGTCGCCGAAACCCTGCCGGGCGACGATGTCACCATCGAGAACTACTACGCCCATACCACGGCCGCACCGCTGCACCTGATCAACGTCACCCTCAACCAGACCGTCGACCCCGCCGAACAACTGGTGCAACGCGACCGCAAGGGCAAGCCGCTGTGCCTGGCGCCGTCCGGCGGCGACGGGCTGGCCAGCGTCAGCTACATCCTCGACGGCGAGCCGCGCCAGCGGGCCAGGCAGCCGGACTGTGGCGAAATCTACCAACCGCTGACCCTGGCGCACTGGGTCGCCACCTCCGGCGCCGCCTTCTCCACTGGTCTGGGCCGCGCCACCACTCTCGGCACCTCGCTGGCGTTCGGCCTGACCAACGTGCGCCTGGGCACCTGGTGGCCGTCGGACTTCCTGCAGAACGGCGAGAAGGACAGCGGTCAGCGCGCCTCCCGCGACACCCTGCGCGAACGCACCCTGACCACCCAGCACTATCTGTTCTATGAGATCACCGCGCATTTCCACGGGCTGAACCGCGACTTCCAGTACCTGTCGGACGGCGGTCACTTCGAGAACACCGCTTGCTATGAGCTGATCCGAGAAGGACGGGAAGTCGACCTGATCGTCATGTGCGACTGCGGCGCTGACCCGAACTACCAGTTCGACGACCTGGCCAACCTGATCCGCCTGGCGCGCATCGACCAGGCGCTGGAGATCACCGAGGACGAAGGGGTATTGAACGAGAGCGAGCTGAAGCCCTGGTTCGGCCGGATCGCCGATTTCAAACTGGATGCCGAGGCGCGCAAAGAACCGGATTACCGGCGCTGCGCGATCCTGCTAAACGTCACCAACAAGCAGGGTGAGCTGACCTCGCGGATCCTGCTGATCAAGCCCAACCTGATTTCCGGGTTGCCGGTGGACCTGCTCAACTACGCCAGCGAGCACCCGACCTTCCCCAACGAAAGCACGGCCAACCAGTTCTTCGATGAAGCGCAGTTCGAAGGCTATCGGCAGTTGGGGTTGCAGATTGGGCGGCGGTTGTTTGGGGATGACAAGGCACCGTCGCCGGTGGCTAAGGCGCTTTGGGCATATCTGGAACGATAGCGACGCCCTTCAGGTCCTCATCGCTGCGGTGCGGCGATCCGACAAGCCAGCTCCCACAGTGACCGCGTGCGCCGCTGAACCTGTGGGAGTCGGCTTGCCGACGATGAGGCCAGCTGTCACAACATCAATCTGCTTGTCTGCCACCATGAAGTCTCCCACAGGGTCCGTGCCAGGCACCGAACCTGTGGGAGCGGGTTCACCCGCGATGCCTTTCAGGCCAGCACCGACCAGGCGATGGCCGACAAGGTAATCAGCCCCACCGCCACGACGAACACATTCGACGCCTTGCCCGAGTACTGGCGCAGCGACGGCACCTTGTTGATCGCGTACATCGGCATGAGGAACAGCAGGCAGGCGATCACCGGGCCACCGAGGGATTCGATGATGCCGAGGATGCTCGGGTTGAGCGTGGCGACGATCCAGCAGGTCAGCACCATGAACAGCGCAGTGACCCGCTCCAGGCCCTTGGCCGACATCGAGCGGCCACGGCTGCGCAGGCTTTTCACGATCAGGCCCTGGAAGCCTTCGCTGGCACCGACGTAGTGGCCGAGGAACGACTTGGTGATGGCCACCAGGGCGATCAGCGGCGCGACGAAGGCGATCACCGGGGTCTGGAAGTGGTTGGCCAGGTACGACAGGATCGAGATGTTCTGCGCCTTGGCCGCCGCCAGGTCAGCCGGCGACAGGGCCAGCACGCAACTGAAGCAGAAGAACATCACGGTCAGCACCATCATCAGGTGCGAGGTGGCGAGGATGCGCCCGCTCTTCTGCTCGGCGCGCTCGCCATACTGGCGTTTCTGCGCCACGGCGAAGGCCGAGATGATCGGCGAGTGGTTGAAGGAGAACACCATCACCGGAATCGCCAGCCACAGGGTCTTGAGCAGCAGCCCGGCGCTCATGCCTTCGTTGGCCTGGGCGAAGAAGGCGCTGTTCCAGTTGGGGATCAGGCCCAGGGCGAGCAGCAGCAAGGCAGCGACGAAGGGATACACCAGCACGCTCATGACCCGCACGATGATGCCCTGGCCGCAACGCACCACGATCATCAGGCCGCAGATCAGCAGCAGCGACAGCAGCGCCCGCGGTGGCGGAGTGATGTGCAACTGGTGTTCGAGGAAATTGCCCAGGGTGTTGGTCAGCGCCACGCTGTACACCAGCAGGATCGGGAAGATGGCGAAGAAGTAGAGCAAGGTGATCAGCTTGCCGGCGCCGACGCCAAAGTGCTCTTCCACCACCTCGGTGATGTCCTCGTTTCCGCCCTTGCGCCCGGACAGGACGAAGCGGGTCAGGCCACGGTGGGCGAAGAAGGTCATGGGGAACGCCAGCAGCGCCAGGATCAGCAACGGCCAGAAGCCGCCGACGCCGGCGTTGATCGGCAGGAACAGGACCCCGGCGCCGATGGCGGTGCCGTACAGGCCCAGGGTCCAGGTGGTGTCGTGGCGGGTCCAGCCGCTGGAGGCAGGCGCGGCCGTTTCGACCCGCGATTGGATAGTGCTGTTTACATCGGTCATCTAGATCGCCTTGTAATTATTTTTGTTGCTTATGAACCAGCGTCGCCTGTGCCGGGCGACGGCTTTAACACTCGACAAAACTGACGGCCAGGCCGCCGCGGGAGGTCTCCTTGTAGTTTTCGTGCATGTCGGCACCGGTATCGCGCATGGTGCGGATCACCCGGTCCAGGGAAATGAAATGTTCGCCGTCGCCACGCAGGGCCATCTGCACGGCATTGATCGCCTTCACGGCGGCGATCGCATTGCGCTCGATGCAGGGCACCTGGACCAGGCCGCCGACCGGGTCGCAGGTCAGGCCGAGGTTGTGCTCCAGGGCGATTTCGGCGGCGTTTTCCAGTTGTGCCGGGGTGGCCCCGAGCACATCGGCAAGGCCCGCCGCCGCCATGGCGCAGGCCGAGCCCACTTCGCCCTGGCAACCGACCTCGGCGCCGGAGATCGAAGCGTTCTTCTTGCACAGGATGCCCACCGAAGCGGCGGCGAGGAGGAAGTCGACCACGTCGTTGTCACAGGCTTCGGGGTTGAACTTCATGTAGTAATGCAGCACTGCCGGGATAATCCCCGCCGCGCCGTTGGTCGGCGCGGTGACCATGCGCCCGCCGGCGGCGTTTTCCTCGTTGACCGCCAGGGCGAACAGGTTGACCCACTCCATGGCGCTGAGGGTCGAGCCGATCACGTTGGGCTTGCCCAGTTCCAGCAGGCTGCGGTGCAGCTTGGCCGCGCGGCGCTTGACCTTGAGTCCGCCGGGCAGGATGCCCTCGTTGCTCAGGCCGTTGCTGACGCATTCACGCATCACCGCCCAGAGTTGCAGCAGGCCGGCGCGGACGTCGCTTTCCTCACGCCAGGCCAGTTCGTTGGCCATCATCAGTTGGCTGACCCGCAGGCCGTGGCGCTTGCACAGGGCGAGCATTTCTTCGGCGCTGGAGAACTCGTAAGGCAGTTCGACCGCGCTGGCCACCGCCGCGCCATCGATTTCCGCCGCCTCGACGATAAAGCCGCCGCCCACCGAGTAGTAGGTCTGCTGCAGGAGCACGCCGTCATCGCCGTAGGCTTCGAGGGTCATGGCGTTGGGGTGATACGGCAGGCTCTCGTCGAGCAGCAGCAGGTCGCGCTGGCAGTCGAAGGCAATCGTCTGGCTGCCACCCAGGACCAGTACGCCGGTGCTGTGCAACTGCTCGATGCGCGGGCCGATGCATTGCGGGTCGATACGGTCCGGCCACTCGCCCATCAGCCCCAGCAGGCAGGCGCGGTCGGTGGCATGGCCGACGCCGGTGGCCGACAACGAGCCGTACAGGCGTACTTCGACCCGTTGCACCGCCGCCAGCAGCTCCTGGCCGCGCAAGGCCTCGACGAAGGTCGCCGCAGCCCGCATCGGACCGACGGTATGGGAGCTGGACGGACCGATGCCGATTTTGAAAAGGTCGAAAACACTGATAGCCATGCTAATGCCTGCCTGCCCGAAGGCGATGAACCCTTTCGGTGCGCGGTGAAAAAATTGAGGTGTGTCGCTAGGTTGGGCGATACTGCCGCCAGTTTTTCCTCATGACCAACGAAACTTTCTAACCAAGCCTTTAGCAGGACTAAACGATGCGACGATCCATGAACGGCCAGATGTATGTCTGGCTGCACGTGTTTTCCTGTGCGGCGCGGCACCTGTCGTTCACTCGCTGCGCCGAAGAACTGCACATCACTCCGGGGGCGGTCAGCCAGCAGATTCGCCAGTTGGAGGAGCGTCTGGGCTTTCGTTTATTCCTGCGTCGCGCCCGCGGCGTCGAACTGAGCGCCGAGGGCCAGCGCCTGGCCCTGACCGTGCATGAGGCCTACGGCAGCATCGACGCCGAACTGCGCCGCCTGGATGCCGGGGAAATTCGCGGCACCCTGCGCTTGCGCTCGATACCCTCGTTCCTCGCCAAATGGCTGACGCCGCGTTTGCCGCGCTTGCAGCAGCGCTTTCCGGACATTCAGTTGCGCCTGGTCGCCGAGGACAGCAACCAGGCCTTGCACGAGGGCGACTTCGACCTGGCCATTGACTTGAACGACGGCAGTTATCCGGGGATGCATTCGACGCCGCTGCTGGACGAAGAGATCTTCCCGGTCTGCTCCCCCGCCCTGCTCCGCGGCCGCCCGCCGCTGCACGGGCCTGGCGACCTGGTGCACTACCCGTTGCTGCACGACATCACCGCCTGGCGCGGCAGCTCGGAATATGCGGAATGGGAGTTCTACCTCAAGGCGATCGGCGCCGAAGGCCTGGATGTGCGGCGCGGGCACACCTTCAATCGCAATCACCTGACCATCGAGGCAGCCATTGCCGGGATCGGCGTGGCGATCGCCCGGCGCACCCTGCTCAATGACGAACTGGAACGCGGCACCCTGATCGTGCCCTTCGGCGCACCAGTGCCGAATCACAAGCGCTATGTCCTGCTGTACAGCGCCGGAACCCTGGCGCATCCGAGTGCGCGGGCGGTGCATGACTGGCTGGTGGAAGAGGCCCGAGCCTTTGGTTGAATTCAAGGGCCTCATCGCCGGCAACGCCGGCTCCCATAGTTTTTGTGTACGCCACGAACTTGTGGGAGCCGGCGTTGCCGGCGATGAGGCCAGCACAGGCAAAACAAATTCCAGAGCACAGGGGTGAGGTTTTTTTACTGTCGCGCGTCATCTTGCACGTCTAGTTACAAGGCCCGTCCCAAACGCAAGGAATTCCCAATGACAGCCAACACCGAACGCGCCAGCCTGCGCTCGCAGCGTCTGAACCAGATCACTCATGCGCCGCACAGCGAGCTGGACGCCCTGGTCAAGTCCCACGCGCCTTTTGAAACCCGTGAAAACTTCGCCCGCTTCGTCGTCGCCCAGTACCTGTTCCAGAACGAACTCAAGGCGCTGTATACCGACCCGCGCCTGATCGCCATCGTTCCCGACCTGGCCGCACGCTGCCGTGCCGAACAGGCCCGCCTCGACCTGGCCGACCTGGATACCGAAGTGCCCGCCGACTACCCGGGTGCCGTGCAGGAAACCAGCATTGGCCAGGCCATGGGCTGGATCTTCGTGTCCGAGGGCTCCAAGCTCGGCGCCGCCTTCCTGATCAAGCGCGCCGTGGCCCTGGAACTGAACGAGAACTTCGGTGCCCGTCACCTGGGCGAACCCGCCGGCGGCCGTGCCGAGGGCTGGAAGCAGTTCACCCGGATCCTCGACGGCCTGGAACTGAGCGCCGAGGAAGAAGCCGCTGCCGAACAAGGCGCAGTCGCCGCTTTCGAGCGTTTCACCGAGCTGCTCAAGCACGCCTACGCCACTGCGCCTAAAGCCGAACTGGCCTGATCGCGCTCCGGCCGTCATCATGACGGCCGGATTTCCCCGTGCAGTCGAATGCCCCCGTCATGACCCGACCCTCTTCCTCGAAGCTTTCCCGCGTGCTCTACGGCCTGCTGGCCTATGTGAGCCTGGGCATCGGCCTGGTGGCGATCGTCGTGCCCGGCCTGCCGACCACCGAATTCATCCTGCTCGCCGCCTGGGCCGCCACACGCAGTTCGCCGCGACTCAGTGCCTGGCTGGAAAACCACCGCCTGTTCGGCCCGATCCTGCACAACTGGCGCAATGGCAAGGTGATCCAGCGCCGGGCCAAGGTCAGCGCCACCATCAGCATGCTGCTGTGCGCCACGCTGATGCTGGTCTTCCTCGAACACCGCTGGCCGGTATGGCTGGCGATCAGCGGCATGACCCTGGGCAACCTGTGGATCTGGTCACGTCCGGAAAGCGTCACGCAAGGCAGCGCCAAGCCGTCCGGGATTTGACCGCAGCGCGCGGAATGACTTCACTTGTGTCCTTCAGATGTACAGGAGGACAACGATGCTGAACATGCTCGGCTCCATCGCCCAAGACCTCGACCTACCGCGCCCGCAAGACGGCGCGGTGCGCTTTTCCACCCCTGGCAACCTGCCCTCGGCCTTCGCCGTGACCGAGATGGCCGGGGTCAGCATCGCTGCCGCCGGTCTCGCGCTGGCCGCACTGATCGAACAGCAGGCCGGCGAGTGCCATCAGGTCCTGGTCGACCGCCGCCTGGCCGCCATGTGGTTCGCTTCCAGCCTGCGCCCCCAGGGCTGGCAGGCACCACCGCTGTGGGACGCCATCGCCGGTGACTACCAGGCCCGCGACGGCTGGATCCGCCTGCACACCAATGCCCCGCACCACCGCCTGATCGCCGAAGCCGTGCTCGGCCCCGCCAGCGACCGCGAAAGCATGGCCCGCCGGGTCCTGACCTGGTCGGCCGGCGAGCTGGAACAGGCCATCGTCGAACGCGGCGGTTGCGCGGCGCAGATGCTCAGTTGGCAGCAATGGTCGGACCATCCCCAGGGTCGCGCGGTGAATGCCGAGCCATTGATCCGCCGCCAACCATTCGACGCCCTTGGCTCGCGCAACTGGTCGGGTAACCCGGAACGGCCACTGGCCGGGGTGCGGGTGCTGGACCTGACGCGGATTCTCGCCGGCCCCATCGCCACACGCCTGCTCGCCGGCTTCGGCGCCGAGGTGCTGCGCATCGATCCGCCGGACTGGGAAGAGCCCGGGGTGGCGGCGGAAGTCACCCTGGGCAAGCGCTGCGCCCGCCTCGACTTGCGCGACAGCGATGATCGCAAGATCTTCGAACGGCTGCTGGCCCAGGCCGACATCCTCGTCCATGGCTACCGTGCCGATGCCCTTGAGCGCCTGGATTATGGCGACGCCCAGCGCCGGGTACTGAACCCGGCGCTGGTGGATGTCAGCCTCAATGCCTATGGCTGGAGCGGGCCATGGCATTTGCGCCGGGGCTTTGACAGCCTGGTGCAGATGAGCACCGGCATCGCCCATGCCGGGATGCGCTGGCAGCAGGCCAGTCGGCCGGTGCCATTGCCGGTGCAGGCCCTCGACCATGCCACCGGCTATCTCATGGCCGCCGCGGCGATTCGCGGGCTGGCCGAACGCCTGGCCAGCGGCCAGGGCAGCAGCGCCCGGCTGTCCCTGGCCCGCACGGCCAAATGGCTGGAGGATCAAGGCACCATGTCCGAGGATCTGCCCCTGGCAGCGGAGACCGTGGCCGACCTGGGCTTGTGGCGCGAGCAAACGCCCTGGGGGCCAGCGCAGCGCCTCAAGCCAGCGTTGCAGGTGGTGGGAGCGCCGCTGCATTGGGAGCGGGGGGCTTCGGAGCTGGGCTCCGCCGAGGCTTGTTGGTAGGCAGTGCGGGCCTCATCGCAGGCAATGCCAGCTCCCACAGGGAATTGTGTACACCGCAGAACCCGTGGGAGCCGGCGTTGCCGGCGATAAGGCCCGGGAGAACACCCTCATTCCCGACTCCCCACCACCGCCTCCACCGGCACCACCACCTGCCCCAGGTCGATATGCTTGAACACCGGACTGGCCCCCAGCCGGGCATTGAAGCGGGTGTTGAAACTGAATTCATCCTCGGTCGCCACACTCAGCGGCCGCCCGTACAGCGCCTGTAGCCCGGCCGGGTCGTAGCCGAGCAACTGCAACAGGGTCGGGAACAGGTTGTAGTGACTCGAACGGTCGCGGTTCTGCGCCAGGTGCGCCGCCCAGTCCGGCGCCTTGACGCCCTGCCCCTGGATCAGCACCAGCGGCACCAGCCCCTCTTCCATCACCGGGTCGCTGTCGCAGTGGGTGTTCAACCCGGGATTGCCGCGCTCGTGCAGGTCCTGGCCATGGTCGGAGGTGTAGATCACCACGGCCTGGCTGAGATCAGCCTGGGCGAACAGGCGCTTGAAGAATTCGCCGACATTCCACGCCAGGGTGTTGCGGTAGGCATTGCGGTACAGCACCCAGTCCTGCGAGCTGCCGGAGAAACCGTCACGACTGCCGGTGTCGGTGACCTCGGCGTATTGCCCGCGAGGCAAGGCCGGGCGCCAGAGCATGAAGTCGTCCGGGTATTTGTCGTGCACCGGAAAATGCGCACCGACCTTGTTCACCAGGATCAACTGTGGCCGGCCATCGCCCAGCAGCTCCACCAGCTTCGCCTCCACTGCCATGTCGCGCTGTTGCACCGGGGTGTCGTCGAACTGGATGAAGCGGTCGATATCGCGCTTTTCCGTGTCGGTCATCAGGTTCTGCAAGTGGCCGCCGCTGCGCTGGGCGTCGATGTACACCGTCTGCATCCCGGCCTGGTGGGCGTATTGCCAGATCGACGGCTGGGTCGAGTTGATCCGCAGGTAGTCGGCGCGGGTACCGCCATAGCGCAAGGTGACATTGGTGTCGGCGCTGCAGTTGGCGATGGATGCGGCATAGCCGAAATTGAAGATCTTCACCCCCGGCTGCTCCTTGGTCAGCGGCGTCGGCACACCCTGGGGCGTGTTGAGGTCGAGGTAGTTGCCAGACACGCTTTCGTCGATCAGCAGCACGATATCCCGGGCCATGGCCGGGCCACTGCGGGTCAGGGTTACCGGCTGGCGCACGCCGACATGGTCGTGCAGGGATTCGTAGCCGAGCAGGTTGAGGTAGGCCAGCGGCGTGTACATCACCGGCAGGCCACGGGCGCCCTCACCGGCACGCACGAACAGGATCGCGGTGAGCAGCGCCAGGCCCAGCAGCGGCGCGGACCAGGGCAGGAGCCGTGGCAAGCGCGGCCAGGCCGCCGGGCGCAGGCCAACGCCGAACAGCAGCAACAATCCCCGGGCCAGTGCCAGGACAATGGCGTCGTGGTACTGCACCAGCGCCTCCTGGATGAAGCCACCGGAATAGACCATCGAGATGAAGGCGCTGTAGGTCAGGTAACTGGCGGTGATCCGCGTGTAGGCATCGAAAAACACCGCGCTGGCGAAGAACACCAGGGCCACCACCCAGCGCAAGCCGCCGTGACGGATCTGCGCCGCCAGCCACAAGCCCAGCGCCAGCACCACGAACACACCTGTGTAGAGGACCAGCGCCGGGCTCATGCCCAGCGCCTGCAAGCGCTCGCCTGTCGCGTCGTGGAAACAGGCCAGGTAGCCGAGCAACAGCAAGCCCTTGAGGTATGCGCGCATGGAATGATTCCGCCTTGGATCGAGGGAGGATTTCCGAAAGGTAGCCAGCTTGCGAATGTCTTTCCAGCTATCGACTGCCAATTTAATGGCGAGTTTTTGGCGTCGAGAATTAGGGCTTAACACTAAAGGAAGAGGGTCGAACCAATTGCGAACAAATCTCTACAAGCCTTTAACCACGCGGCTTTCGACCGTTCATCGCGAAATTGATCGGCGAATTGCCAGCACCTTTTCCCGCTAAGGTGCGGATTGACAAAGGGTTGATGGCAAAACGACGCCTGCATCAGGCGACGTAAGTTGAGTGAAACATGCCATTCGATTGACACTTTTTCCTCAGCCTGCGCTATACCGAAAACACATCGCTGTTACACCCCCATTACGCCATGCGAGGCATCCCGGAATGGACGTGAGTGTTTTCGGTACGGGTTATGTAGGACTGGTCCAGGCAGCTGCCCTGGCCGATGTCGGCCACCGGGTTCTGTGCGTGGATGTCGACACGCACAAGATCAGCCAGCTGCGCCAGGGCGTGCCGCCGATCCACGAGCCGGGGCTGTCGGCCATGCTCGAGGACAACATTCGCGACGGCCGCCTGCTGTTCAGCACCCAGGCCAGCGATGCAGTGAGCCACGGCGAGCTGATCTTCATCGCCGTCGGCACCCCGCCCGACGAGGACGGCTCCGCCGACCTGTCCCACGTCCTCGGTGTCACCCGGCAGATCGCCGGGCTGATGGATGCCGACCGCACCCTGATCATCAAGTCCACGGTGCCGGTGGGCACCGCCGACCAGGTAGCGCAACTGGCCCGGGCCGAGCTCGACCAACTGGGCAAGCTGACCCTCAAGGTGCGGGTGGTGTCCAACCCGGAATTCCTCAAGGAAGGCAGCGCCCTCGCCGACTGCCTGCGCCCGGACCGGATCATCGTCGGCACCGGCGATGCCCGCGCCCAGGACCAGCTCACCGAACTCTACGCGCCCTTTTGCCGCAACCATGAAAAGCTCATGTTCATGGACAACCGCAGCGCCGAGCTGACCAAGTACGCGGCCAACGCCATGCTCGCCACGCGGATCAGCTTCATGAACGAGCTGGCCAACCTCACCGAGCGTCTTGGTGCCGATATCGAGTCGGTGCGCAAGGGCATCGGTTCCGATCCGCGCATCGGCTATCACTTCATCTATCCCGGCTGCGGCTTTGGCGGCTCGTGCTTCCCCAAGGACCTGCGCGCCCTGCTGCACACCGCCGAGCACAGCGGCATGCCGCTGCGTCTGCTGCAAAGCGTCAGCGAGGTCAACGACAGCCAGCGGCAGATCCTCTTCGCCAAGCTCCGCCAGCATTTTCCCGGCAGCCTGGCCGGCAAGTCGGTGGCGCTCTGGGGCCTGGCCTTCAAACCCAACACCGACGATATGCGCGAGGCACCCAGCCGCTACCTGATGGAAGCACTCTGGGCCGAAGGCGCCACCGTGCATGCCTTCGATCCGGAAGCCATGGCCGAGTGCCGGCGGATCTACGGCTACCGCAAGGACCTGCAGCTCTGCGCCACCCGTGACGACACCCTGGAAGACGCCGACGCCCTGGTGATCTGCACCGAGTGGAAGAACTTTCGCGTGGTCGACTTCGCCCTGCTGGCGAAGAAGCTGCGCCAGCGCCTGATCATCGACGGGCGCAACCTGTACAACCCGGACCAGGTCGCCACCTTCGGCCTGGACTACTGCGGCATCGGCCTGCGTCATGTGCTGCCCGAGGTACCGGCACCATGAACGTGCTGGTCACCGGCGCCGCCGGTTTCATCGGGGCCCACTGCGCGCTGCGCCTGCTGCGCGACGGCCACCGGGTGATTGGCCTGGACAACTTCAACGCCTACTACAACCCGGCGCTGAAGGTGGCGCGGGTCGACTGGGTGCGCCAGCAAACCGGCGACTTTCCCCTGGCGATCCTCGACCTGAAGGACGCCGAGGGCCTGGAACGCCTGTTCGCCAGCGAGCGTCCCGAGGTGGTGGTACACCTGGCCGCCCAGGCCGGAGTGCGTTACTCGCTGGACAATCCCCGGGCCTACCTGGACAGCAATATCGCCGGCTTCCTCAATATCCTTGAGTGCTGCCGCCGCCACCGGCCGGCGCACCTGCTGTTCGCCTCGTCCAGCTCGGTGTATGGCGCCAACCGCCAGGTGCCCTACTCGGTGCGCGATGGCGTCGACCATCCGCTATCGCTGTACGCCGCCAGCAAGAAGGCCAACGAGGCCATGGCCCACTGCTACAGCCACCTGTTCGGCATCCCGGCCACCGGCCTGCGTTTCTTTACCGTGTACGGCCCCTGGGGCCGCCCGGACATGTCACCGATCCAGTTCGCCACGGCCATCCATGACGGCCAACCGCTGCGCCTGTTCAACCACGGCCAGCACCAGCGCGACTTCACCTATATCGACGACATCGTCGAAAGCCTGGTGCGCCTGATTCCCCAGGTGCCCGAGGCCAATCCGCAGTGGGACGCCCGGCACCCGGACCCGGCCAGCAGCCACGCGCCCTGGCGCCTGTACAACATCGGCGGGCAACGCCCGGTGGCCCTGCTCGACTATGTCGCCCTGCTGGAAAAACACCTGGGGCGCAAGGCCGCGGTGGAACTGCTGCCGCTGCAACCGGGCGATGTCCTCGATACCTGCGCCGATGCCGCCGACCTCGCTGCCGCCACCGGCTTCACCCCGCAAATCTCCCTGGATGACGGGCTCGGGCGCTTCGCCGCCTGGTTCCTCGATCACTACCTGCCGCTGCTCGGGACGCCAGCGCAGGACCACCGGGCCAGGCCCGCAGAGCAACGGAGGTCGTCATGACCGGACAACCGCAAAGCGCCCAGGTACAGGCGCTGCAAGAAGACAAGCGGATGGACCCCAAGCACCGTATGCGCATCGACTCCGCCGTGCACAAGCAAGGTCGTGGCTGGTTCACCGGACGCATCGGCGGCCGGCCCTGGACCCTGTCGCGGACCAACCGCTGCGTCGCCGCCTGCGGTGCCGTGCTCCTGATCATCCTGCTTGCGCCGCTGCTGCTGGTGCTCGCCGCCTTGGTCAAGGCCAGCGGCCCGGGCCCGGTGTTCTTCGTGCAGCGGCGCACCGGTTACCGCGGACGCTGCTTCGGCATGTTCAAGTTCCGCACCATGGTCGCCAACGCCGAGGCACTGAAGGAATCCCTTCGGCACCTGAACAAGCACGGCGCCCAATCCATCGACTTCAAGATCGACGATGACCCGCGGGTAACCCGGATCGGCCGCTGGCTTAGGCGCAGCAGCCTCGACGAGCTACCCAACCTGTTCAACGTAGTGCGCGGCGAAATGCGCTTGGTCGGGCCCCGGCCCACCTCGTTCAACGCCTACCGCTACAAGGACAGCCACCTCGCGCGCCTGAGCATCTACCCCGGCATGACCGGCCTCTGGCAGATCTCCGGGCGCAGCGACATCGACTTCGACCAGCGGGTCGAGCTGGACCTCAGCTACATCGCCGAACAGAGCCTGGGCCTGGACCTGAAGATCCTGCTCAAGACTCCCTTCAAAGTCTTCAGCGGCCACGGAGCAAGTTGAGATGGACGGTTCTACTTCAAGAAGCATGAGTATCGCGACTCCCAGCGAAACCAACCTGACCTCCACCCTGCTCGACCAGGACCGACGCATCCTGTTGCTGACCGCCGCCAACCGCGGCAGCGGCACCAGCACCAGCGCCCTGGCCGTCGCCAAGCAGTTGGCACAGATGAGCGGTGGCACGGTGTTGCTGATCGATGCCAGCGACACCACCGACAACCTCAGCCAGCAACTGGGCCTGGGCAAGCTGCGCGGGTTCAACGACCTGCTGTTCGACGACCAGACCCCGCCGCTGCCCCAGGACTGCATCGTGCGCCTGTCCGACCAGAGCTTCGACGTGCTGCCCTGCGGCCTGCACCGGCGCGGTGGCGAGCGCCTCGATCCGGAACTGCTGCGGGTGCTGCTGCACAAGCTGGCCAGCGACTACCGCTTCGTGGTGATCGATGGCGAGGCGGTCTACGCCGGTGCCGACAGCCTGGTGATGGGGCCGCTGGTGGACGGCGTGATCCTGGTCATCGATGCCGAGGACACCCGCCGCGAAGTCGCCCAGGCCGCCAGCCAGCGCCTGGTCCAGGCCGGCGCGCTGCTGATCGGCAGCGTCTTCAACCGGCGCCGCTACTACATGCCCAAGTGGCTCTACAACAACCTTTGAGCGTGCGAGGGACAACCACAATGAAAACGCCCCTGATCGCCTTGTTTGCCCTGGTCCCGCTGCTGGCGGCCTGCAGCAGCAACCAGGAAATGCGCCAGATGCCGGTGCAGATCATGACCGCGCCGCCGGCCAACGCCCAGGACGCCGAACTGTCGAGCAAGGAACAGGTACTGCGCCCGCAGGACGTGCTGGATGTGATCTTCCATATCAGCACCAGCGGCTCCGACGCCTACCGCATCCAGTCCGGCGATACCGTCGGGCTGAACTTCCTCTCCGCCAGTTCGCTGAACGGCAACCAGCTGGTGCTGCCTGACGGCCGTATCGAACTGCCGGCGGCCAACACCTCGGTGCAGGTCGCCGGGCTCACCCCCGACCAGGCCCGCGCCGCGATCCAGCAGGCCTATCGCAACAAGAGCCTGTTCCAGCCCAACCGCGACCAGTTGACCGTGCAGGTGATCAGCCCGCTGACCAACGAGCAGAACCTGAAAAGCGCGCTGAACCACCCGGCCACCGGCATGAGCCGGGAGATCACGGTGAACAGCGACGGCCACGCCAACTTCCCGGAAATCGGCTCGGTGGCCCTGCAGGGCATGACCGTGACCCAGCTGGAAAACTACCTGAACAAGCGTTACGCCGACCTGCCGGGACGGATGAGCGTGGACGTGATGCTCAAGTCCACCGCAGTCAACGAGATCTATGTGCTCGGTGAAGTCGGCCAGCCCGGCGCCTATCCGATCCGCCGTCCGGTCTCGGTACTGGAAGCCCTGACCCTGGCCCGCGGACCGAGCATCAAGGCGCGCCTGGACTCGGTGGTGATCATGCGGCGCAACGGCAACCAGGTGCAGGCCATGCCCTACAACGTCGACCAGGCCCTGGATGCCAGCGCCGCCCAGGTCGCCTACCTGCAGCCGGACGACATGCTCTACGTACCCAAGACCAAGCTGGCCAGCGCCGGCGAACTGGCCCGGCAACTGGCCGACGTGGTGCTGTTCCAGGGCGTGGGCTTCAGCTTCGGCTACCGCGTCGACAACAAAGGCAGCGATAACTGACCTCGGGAGTAAGGCGACATGAATCCCAAAGAGAATTACCTGCACGAGTTCTTCCGCATCTTCTTCGCCAACCGGCAGTGGGTGAAACGCATTTTTCTCGCCTTCGCCGTGATCGCCCTGGTCCTGCCGCTGATGCTGCGGCAGAGCTTCGACATCGGCGCGCAAGTCATCGTCCAGTCGAAGAAGCTGTCGCAGAGCGATACCAACACCGCCCTGGCCCAGGAAACCGACAAGTTCATCCCGCCGTCCCTGGCGGACATGGAAACCGAGAGCAATATCCTTCGCTCGCCAAGCCTGATCCGCCAGACCATCAGCCAGCTGCGCAGCGAGGGCAAATACAGCACCGAGCCGGGCATGCTCCAGCGTTGGGTGTTCAACCCGCTGCATGCGCAACTGGTCGATCCGCTGCGTGAAGCCATGGGCCTGAAGGTGGATGCCAGCGGCGACAGCCAGCTGGACGCCATGACCGAAGAGGCGGTGAAGAACCTCAAGGTCGACACCCTGCCCGGCTCCAACGTGATCTCGGTGAACTACAGCTACGCCGATCCGGCCCAGGGCACTGCCTTTGTCGCCCGCCTGCTGGACAACTACCTGAAGAACCGCCAGGACCTGCAATCCAACGAGCTGCCGGAGTCCTTCTATGAACAGAAGAAACTCCAGTACCAGACCCGCCTCGACGACCTCGAAGGCAAGCGCCTGGGCCTGCTGGAAAGCAACGGCTCGTCCGATCCCAAGGAGGAAATCACCTTCCGCCTGAATGCGATCAACACCGAGGAACAGGCGCTCAACCTGTACCGCGACCGCCTGCTGCAAAGCCAGCGCTGGCTCGACTACCTGAAGTCGGCACTGGTCAGTGCCAGCTCGGCGAAGATGAACGACTACGCCTTCCCGTTCACCTTCACCACCACGGTGGACAACGTCGCCTTCGAGGACCGCGAGATCAAGCAACTGGGCGAGCAACTGACCGGCCAGGTGTCGCGCTACGGCAATGACACGGCGATCTTCCAGCCGGCCAGCGAACCGATGCAGCTGCAACGCGAGCAGATCAACCGCACCCGCCAGCAATTCCTCAAGGTGGTCGGCAACCGTATCCGCGAGCGCGAGAAGGACCTGACCGTGGTCCAGGAAGTGATCGCGCAGAAAACCGAGCGCATCGCCGACCTCAAGGGCCGCATCCACCAGCTCCAGGAAACCCAGAGCAAGGCGCGCCAGCTCGATACCGAGATCGACGCCCTGCACAAGGCCTTCTTCACCTACACCCAGCGCTATGAAGAAAGCCGCGGCCAGACCCAGCTGGACAACCTGTCCAACGCGCGGATCCTCAGCGCGCCGTACCAGCCGACCGAGGCGTCCTTCCCGCGGCCCATGCTGATCGTGCCGTTCGGCATGCTGACCGGGCTGCTGCTGGCCATCGCCCTGGTCTATGTCCGCGAGTTCTTCGACCATCGCTTCAAGACCCCGGCGCAGATCGGCCAGGAGCTCAACCTGCCGGTGTTGCTGGTGATCAACGACCAGACCCCGGAACTGCCCAACCCGCACAAGCAATGGTCGCTGCCACGGCTGTGGCACTGGGTGCGCAATTGAACGCCGCGGCCCCGCGCCAGCCGATCATCCACCTGCTCAACAGCGGTGGGTTCTACGGCGCCGAGCGCATGCTGCTGGACCACTGCCTGGCCACGCCTGGGCAGCATCGGGTGCTGTTTCTCGAAGCACCGGATGAACTGCTGGCACGCTTTCGCCGCGCCGGGGTGGACTGCCAGCGCTGCACCGGGGTGGCGAGGCTGCTGGCGGAAATCGGCCGTGGGCGCGAGCTGCGCCCACTGCTCAACGCGCACAATTTCCGCGGCCTGCTGTTCGGCTGCCTGGCGGCACTGGTCTGGGGAATGCCGCTGCTGGCCACCCAGCACGGCTTTACCCCGCGCAGCCGCAAGCAACGCCTGTATACCTGGCTGACCCTGCGCCTGTGCCGCTCGAACCTGGTTGCCCAGGTGGTGTGCGTGGCCGAGAGCATCGCCCGGATCCTGCGCGAGGCCGGGGTCGCCGGCAGCAAGATCCGGGTGATCCCCAACGGCCTGCCGGACAGCGCCTCGCCTTTGCTGCATACCCCTCACCCGGGGCAATGGCTGGCCGGTTACGTGGGCCGTTTGAGCAGCGAGAAAGGCCCGGACCTGTTCCTCGATACCCTGATCCCGCTGTGCCGGCGCTACCCGCAACTGCATGGCGTGATGCTCGGCGACGGCCCGGAACTGCCGGCCCTGCGCGCGCGGATCGGCGCTGCCGGACTGGCCGAACGCATCCTTCTGCCCGGCTTCCAGCAGGACATGCGCCCGTGGATGCACCGTCTCGACGCCCTGGTGATCAGCTCGCGCACCGAAGGCACGCCGATGATCCTGCTCGAAGCCATGCAGGACGGCGTACCGGTGGTGGCCTTCGGTGTCGGCGGCATTCCCGATGTCATCGAGCACGGGCGCAACGGCCTGCTGGCCCGGCCGCTGGCGGTGGATGAACTGGCTGCGCAACTGGCCGCGCTGATCGACGACCCGGCCCAGGCCGGCGAACTGATCGCCCAGGCCCGGCGTACCCAGCGCGAGCGCTATCACCTGCCCACCCTGGCTCAGCGCTGGGCCCAGGTTTACCTGGGCGCCGCAACGGAGGTCCGCGCATGATCCTGCCTCTTTCCCTGATCGGGCTGTTCGGCCTTGCCGCCGTGGCCCTGCTGGTCAGTCCCTGGCCGCAACTGGCACCCGGCGCGGTGCTGGCCCTGGTCGGCCTCCTCGCCCTGTGGCGGCGCCCGGCCTGGGGCCTGCTGGCGATTGCCGCGCTGGTGCCGTTCGAAGGCCTGTTCAAGGACAGCGACCTGTCCGCCGCCAAGCTGGTGGGCTCCGGCCTGGCCCTGGTGCTGATGCTGCAACTGGCCAGCGGCAAGCTGCCTGGCGAGCGCCTGCGCAGCAACCTGTGGCCGCTGCTGCTGGGCTTTCTCGCCTGCTACGGCCTGAGCTTCTGGCTCAGCGACAGCTGGCTGCTGTCGGCCCAGCACCTGCGCGAACTGCTGATCGGCCTGCTGCTGTTCGTCATGACCCTGCTGATCGGTCGCGAGGTCAACCTGGCCATGCTGGCGCGCCTGGTGTCGCTGAGCGTGGCCGCCACCTGCGTACTGGCCATGTACTCCAGCAAGTACCAGGACCAGGGCCGCGCCGCCGGCCTGCTCGACGACCCCAACGTGTTCGCCCTGCTCATCGCCTTCGCCGTACCGCTGACCATCTGGCTGCTGCTCAACGCCCCGCGCCTGGGCGAGAAGCTGCTGTGGCTGGCCTGCGCCGGGCTGCTGCTGGCCGGCATGACCCGCACCGAGTCGCGCTCCGGCCTGGTGGTGCTGCTGATCAGCCTGGGTATCGGCCTGTACCACTACCGGGTGCAGTTGACCCGCATCCGCCCGCGCCACCTCGGCCTGTTGATGCTGGCCCTGGCCCTGCTGCTGCCGGCGGCGGTGGCGGTGATGCCGGCCAAGTACGTCGAGCGCATCCAGTCGCTGAGCGTGCTCAAGTCCGGGGTCAACGCCCATGAAGACGACTCCCTGGGCCGCCGTGCCTCCTATATCGTCGTCGGCAGCCGGATGATCCGCGACAACCCGGTGTTCGGCTCCGGCCCCGGCACCTTCCCCCTGCACTACGCCAATACCGGCTACGCCAAGGCGTTCTCGGCCAACCGCAAGATCACCGACCTCTACCGCCGTGCGCACAACACCTACCTGGAGCTGTTCAGCGAGGTCGGCATTCCCGGCGGCCTGCTGTTCGTCGGCATGATTGCCCTGGCCCTGCGCAACTTCTGGGCCGCCCGCGGTGCCTGGCTGCGCCAGCATGACGTGGCCCGCGCCGACCTGCTGACTCACCTCAGCATGAGCATGCTTGCCGTGGGCCTGTTCCTGATGTTCCTCAGCGCGCCGAACCACAAGTACCTGTGGATCATGCTGGCGCTGTCCGGGGTGCTGCGAGCCCAGGCCGAGAGCGCCGGACGCATGGAGGTGCGGCCATGAACCGGATTGCCATCGTTATCCCGATGTTCAACGAGAGCCGGCATATCGGCCGCACCCTGGTGGCCGTGCACGAGGCGGCCCGGGAGGCCGGGATCGAATGCCAGGTGATCGTGGTCGACAACGGCTCCAGCGACGACAGCCCGCGCATCGCCCGCGCCCTCGGCGCCGAGGTGCTGAGCCTGCCGGGGCTGAGCATCGGCGCCCTGCGCAATCGCGGCGCGTCAGCCTGCGACAGCGAATGGCTGGCCTTCCTCGATGCCGATATCGAAGTGCCGGAGAACTGGCTGAGCCGGCTGTTCGCCCTGCATGCCGACGGTCAGGGCGATGTCTTCGCCCTGGACTGCGATACCCCGCACCAGGCGCCCTGGTTCGCCATCGCCTGGCAGCGCCGCACCCTGCGCGCCGGCGATCTGTTGCACCGCCAGCAGTGGCTGCCCAGCCCCAACCTGCTGATGCCGCGCCATTGGTTCGAGCAGGTTGGCGGCTTCAATGAAAGCCTGCGCACCGGGGAAGACAAGGACTTCACCCTGCGCCTGCACGAGGCCGGGGCGCGCCTGGCAGTGCTGCGCGACCCGGTGGTGCTGCACTGGGGCTACGAAGGCAGTTGGAAAGAATGGCTGGGCAAGGAGATGTGGCGCCAGGGCAGCCACCTGCAACTGCTGCGCAGCCATGGCACCAGCCTGCGCCTGCTGCGTTTTCCGGCGCTGTCCCTGGGCGCCTGGATGCTGGATGCCACGGCCCTGTCGGCGCTGCTCGACGGTTTCCCCCACCTGAGCCTGCTGCTGGTGCTGATCGCCAGCCTGCCGGCCCTGGCCCTGAGCCTGCGGCAGAGCCTGAAACACCGCGACCCGCGGCTGATGGTGCAGCTCTGGGGCCTGCACTTCATTCGCTTGCACCTGGCCGGCATGGCCTTTGTCCTGAGCCTGTTCAACCTCAACGCAAGGAGGCCTGCCCGTGGCTGAATTCCTGTTCTGGTCGTGTCTGCTGCTGCCGCTCTATGCCTGGCTCGGCTATCCCCTGCTGCTGACCCTGCTGGCACCCTTTCGCCAGCCAGCCGAAGCCGGCCCTGCCAGGCCCTTGACGGTCAGCGTGGTGATCGCCGCGCACAACGAGCAACGCCATATCGAACACAAGCTGCGCAGCGTGCTGAACCAGGACTACCTGGCCGCCAGCCTGCAGATCATCGTCGCCAGCGATGGCTCCAGCGACCGTACCGTGGCCTGCGCGCGCAGTGTCGACGATCCGCGCATCGAGGTGCTCGACCTGCCGCGAATCGGCAAGGCGGCGGCGTTGAACTGCGCGGTGCAGCACTGCCAGGGCGAGATCCTGGTGTTCACCGATGCCGATAACCAATGGGCCGACGACACCCTCGGCCACCTGCTGCAACCCTTCGCCATCGAGGGCGTCGGCGGCAGCGCCGGGCAAATGATCATTCCCCGGCCGGGCAAGGGCCTGAGCCTCGGCGACAGCCTGTATCGCCACTACGAAGGCTGGGTGCGCCGGGTGGAAAACCGCAACGGCTGCATGGTTTCCGCCGACGGCGCCCTGCTGGCCCTGCGCCGCGAGCTGTACGAGGCGATTCCGGAACAGGTCAACGACGATTTCTTCATCAGCACCTGCGCCCCGGCGGCCGGCCAGCGCATCGTCTATGTGCCTGAAGCGCTGGTGCTGGACTGCGGCGTCGACGAGCCCGGCAAGCAGTTTCGCCGCCGCCAGCGGGTGACGGTCGGCGGCCTGCGCAGCCTGGCTGCCCGCAGCCAGTTGCTCGACCCGGCGCAATACGGCCTGTACGCCCTAGCCCTGATCAGCCACAAGCTGCTCCGGCGCCTGGCCCCGCTGCTGTTGTTGCCGCTGCTGCTGAGCAACCTGTGCCTGCTGGATGCAGGAGCCTTCTACCTGTGGACCTGCACCCTGCAACTGCTGGCCTATGCCATAGCCCTGGTCGGCCTGCTGGACGCCGGCAAACGCCTGCCCAAACCCTTCCGCCTGGCGGCCTATGTGCTGGTGACCTTCGCCGGCATGAGCGTCGGTCTCTGGCAGTTTCTCCGCGGCCAGAGCTACCGGCAGTGGAATCCCGAGCAGAATCGCTGAGGCCAGGACCATGCCGATCAAGACCACCCTCAAGCGTGCCCGTGGCTGGATCTACCTCAACTCCCCGGTGGGCCGCCGCCAGTTGCAGGGCGCCGGGCTGATCCTGATGCTGCACCGGGTGCTGCCGGACGATCGCGCCGCCGAGCTGCCGCACCGCAACGAGCTGTGCCTCGGCCCGCACGCCTTCGAGCGCCTGCTGCGCTGGCTGCGCGGGCACTTCGAGTGCCTGCCGCTGATGGACCTGCTGCATCAACAGGGCCCCGGCAGGCGCCCGCGGGTGGCGCTGACCTTCGATGACGGCTGGCGCGACAACGCCCTGCATGCCTTTCCCCTGCTGCAGCGCTACGAGGTGCCGGCGAGCATTTTCCTCTCCACCGACTACATCGGCAGCCGCCAGCGCTTCTGGTGGGAAAGCCTGGGCGAGACCCTGTGGGGCAGCCATGGCGAGCCGGCGCGGCATCAGTTGATCGAAAAACTGCGCCGGGTCGGCCGGCCGCTGCCCGCCGCCTACTTCATGCACGATGCGCCACGGGCCCGCAGCCTGGCCCTGGCCTGGTACCTGCACAGCCTGAAAAGCCTGGCCCCTGCTGCCCTGCACCTGCTCACCGACGCCTGCCCGGCGGAGTCCCTGCCCCAGGCCCTGAGCTGGCAACAGGTGCGGGCGCTGGAAGACTCCGGGCTGATCCGCTTCGGTCCCCATGGCGCCAGCCATGCGCTGCTGCCGGGGCTCGACGACCATCGCCTGGAAGAGGAAATCTGCCGCAGCCACCGCGCCTTGCACAACGGCTGCCGCGAGCCGCTGCCGGTGTACTGCTACCCCAATGGCGACCATGACCTGCGGGTGCGCCAGCGCCTCGCCGCGCATCAATACCCCTGGGCCCTGAGCACTCGTGCCGGGCTGTGCCAGAGCAGCGACGATCCCCTGGCCCTGCCGCGTATCGGCGTCAGTCAGCGCAACGCCAGCCGGCCCTCGCTGCTGGCCTGGCGCATCAGCCGCGGAGGCCAGTCATGAGCCGCAGCCCCTACCTGCGCCATCTGCTGCTGAGCATGGGCACCAAGCTGGCGATGATCGCCCTGCGCCTGTTGCGCAATGTGCTGCTGGCGCGCCTGCTCGGGCCTAGCGAACGGGGGCTGTTCGCCCTGCTCAGCAGCCTGCCGGACCTGATCGCCGCTGCTACCAGTGGCGGACTCAACAGCGCCATCGGCTACCAGGCGGCACAACAGCGCAACCCGGGCCTGTTGCTGACCCAGGTGCTGGTCTACGGGTGCCTGCTGGCGGCCTTGCTGACCCTGGTCTGCCTCGTCGTGCTGCGCGGTTTCGGCATCAATCTGGAAGTCACCGAGCAGCTCGGCCTGCTGGCGTGGCTGCTGTTGCTGGCGGTGCCCTTGAGCGTGCTGAAAAGCGGCCTGCTGACCCTGCATAACGCCACCGGCGGCGTGGGCGCGTTCAATGCCCTGCGCCTGACCGAATCCCTGGCGCCGCTGCTGCTGTTCGTCGCCCTGTATTTCGCCTGGCCCGAGGCGGCGCTGTCGGCGGCCCTGGCCAGCTGGCTGCTGGGCCTGGGGCTGGTGGTGTTGCTCGGGCTGCTGTGGCTGGCTCGCGGCCGCCACCTGCGCCTGTGCTGGGACCGCGCCGGCCAGCGCGAACTGCTGGCGTACAGCGCCAAGAGCCATCCGGACCTGTTGTTCCAGCAGGTCATCCTGCGCTCGGATTACCTGTTCATCAGCGCCCTGCTCGGCAGCACCGCCCTGGGCCACTACGCCATGGCCAGTGCCGCCGCCGAGCTGCTGCTGATCATCCCCGAGGCGGTGACCACGCCACTGATGAAGCGCCTGCTGCAACAGGACAAGGGCATGGAACAACTGACCCCGCTGGCCCTGCGCCTGACCGCCACGGTGATGCTCGGCGCCTGCCTGGGCATGGCGCTGATCGGCGAATGGCTGATCGTCACCCTGTTCGGCGCGGCCTACCAGCCCGCCTACCCGGCGCTGCTGGCCCTGCTGCCGGGGCTGTTCGGCCTGTGCTATGCGAGCATCCTGCGCCTCGACCTGCTGGGCAAGAACCGGCCCGGCAGCGTGTCGCTGATGATGGGCGCTGGCGCGGCGCTGAACCTGCTGCTGAACGTGCTGCTGATCCCTGATCACGGCATCGTCGGCGCGGCGCTGGCCTCGTCCATCGCCTACCTGGCGGTGACCCTGGCCATGCTGGTGCTGTACTGCCGGCTCAGCGGCGTGGCCTGGTGGCGGGTGCTGATCGTGTTGCCCGCCGACCTGCTGCCGCTGCGGCGCATGCTGCCCGGGAGGGTTGCCGGATGAAGGCGCTGACCGCCCTGGTCGCCGGCCTGTTGTTCAGTGGTCTGGGCCATGCCGCGTCATTGCGTTGGCCGGATATCCGCGACGGCGCGCTGTACCTGACCCCGGCACGCAGCGACACCCTGCTACTGGGCTGGGTCGGCGCCTGGCAGGCCGAGGCCAATCCGGAGCAGGTGTTCCTGCTCGACGGCCAGGGGCGCCTGGCCGCCCGCCGCGATATCGCCGCCAGTGAAGTGCGCGGCCAGCAGCAATGGCCGCTGCGCAGCGGGCACGGCAGCTATCGCCTGGAGATCCCCGGCTACAGCTTCCGTCGCTACCGGCCGATGTTCAGCGACAGTACCAGCGCCCAGTTCGCCCCGGCCAGGGTGCATTTCAGCCTGCAGGTGGACAGCGACACCAGCCTGTATTTCCGCGTGGGTGCCGGTGAGGAAGCGGTGCTGGCCGGCAAGTACTACGGCGGCGTCAGCGGCCTGCACGGGGTACGCCTGGCCGATGGCAAAGCCCTGGACCTGGTGCTGGCCCAACAGCCGGGCTACTGGCAGTTCCAGCAGGTGAACCTGCCGCTGAGCAAGCAGCCCCAGGTCTGGCGCCTGGAACTGCAAGGGCGCGGCAAGGCGGCATTCTGGCTGGACGGTACGGCCAATCTGTTCGCCCGGCGTGTCGAAGACCTGCAAGCATTGCAGGAGCAGCCCGGCACCGTGGACCTGCGCCTGGGCAGCAAGCACCTGGGCCCGACGGCACGGCTGGGGGTGAACCTGCCCTACCTGGTGCCACCGCCGGCCAGTCATGAGGTGCTGGATGCGCTGAAACCCAGGGCAGCAGGGTTCTACAGTTTCGTCGACGTACTGGCTCGCCAGCCCGACTACGAAACGTCCTTCCGCCGCCTGTACCGCGAGCGCTTCGGCATCCAGGACGACATCACCCTGCTCGCCGCTACCGGTCGCCGTGCCGATCTCGCCGATGACACCAGCAGCCGCCTGGGCCTTGACGCCTGGCTGGCCGCCAGCGTCGCTCTCGGCGGGGCCGGTCGGCACTACATTGCCTTCGCCGACGAGCCCAACCTCAACTACAGCCGCTACGAGGACTTCCGCGCCTTCTTCGCCAAGCGCCTGCAACAGGTCGAAGACTACGCCGGGGCGCGCGAGGCCGGGGTGCGCATCGCCGCACCGGCCAGCTCGCGACTGGTCAACGGCCCGCTGGCCGAGCACAGCGCCGAGCGCCGCGGACTGGACTGGGCAAAGCGCCTGCTGGACGAGTTCGGCCCGCGCATCGATGCCCTGGCCTGGCATGAATGGATGGTCCGCGACCTGCTGGCGACCCGGGTCTACCGCGACCAGGTGCGCCAGGCCGCCGGTCTGGTCGGCCTGAACGAACGCGGACGGCCACGCAAGGCGCTGCTGCTGGACCAGACCAACCTGTCCAGCGGATCGAGCCTGAGCCTGTATGAACAGGACGGACACGAGGGCGCGCTGTGGTGGGCCTCGGTGGCGATCAATGCCAGCGCCGATGGCCTGCTGGACATGCTCAACTGGTTCCAGGCCGCCGACGAGCCGGAATACCCCAAAGGCCTGCTGCGCGTGCTCGGGCCACGCCAGTTCGAACTCAAGCCGGTCGGCCTGGCCCAGCAGTTCATCCAGCAGCACTGGCTGGACGAAGTGCTGCAACTGGACAACGACGCTTTCGAAGTGGATGCCCTGGCCATGGCCCGCGGCCCCCGGCGCAGCCTGCTCGGGGTGAACAAAAGCGAACGCGTGCAACAGGTGCGTTTCGATGCCGGCGCGCAACAGTGCCCGGCGCAAACCGAATTGACCTTCTTCGGACCCGATCACCAGCCGCGCAAGGCCGACCTGGCCTGTCGCGGCGGGCGCATCGGGTTCGAGTTGCCAGGGCAGACGATCTTTGCCCTGAGCTGGACTGCGTCGTAAAGCCTGCGACGCCGATCAACCGCCTTGCCCGCTTCAGGAGGCAATCATGCGTGTACTGAACCAGCTGCAAAACCACATCAGGCACAAAGGACTGCGCTCGGCCTTGAACACCGCCTTCCGGCACTACGTGTTCTATCACTGGGAACTGCTCTGGATGGAGCGCGACCTGGTCAGCCCCGTTCCGCCGCACAACCTCAAGTCCAGCCCGCCGACCCATGCCGAGCTGATCACCCTGCACAACGTGCATGCCTTCGCCCGCTATTTCGGCGACCGCCTGGAAACCATGCGCGAGCTGGTGGCCGAAGGGCACACCGGGATCATCCACCGCGACCCCGAGGGTCATGCGGTGGCCTTTATCTGGGGTTGCCCGAAGGACTATCACGACCATCACTTCTATGGCTGCTGGTTCCCGGTCAAACCCGGGGAGTTCTTCGAGTTCGGCGGCGAGCTGACCCGCGCCTACTGGGGCACCACCCTCTCGGTGGACCTGCAGCTGGACCTGTGGAAGGCCATGAGCAAGCAAGGTTGCGACAAGGTGGTGGATGTCTGCGAAAGCCACAACATTCCGGCGCTGAAACTGCACCTGCGCATGGGCTACGCCGAGCAGCACCGGGTGACCCATGTGTACTGCCTGTTCGGTCGCTGGAAGTTCTTCCGGCAAAGCCGCTACGAAGGCTCGCGCCTGTCGGCGCTGCGTCGGCCGACGGCGGCCGCCGTGGCAGGAGCGGCCTGAGATGGGCCTGCGCCTGAGCTGGTTGACCTCACTGGCGGAGCCCGGGTTTCCCGCGCAAGCGTACGAAGCCCTGCGCCAGAGCCTGCCCCAGGCCACGCCGTTCAACGGCCTGGCCTGGCTGCGCGCGGCCGAGGCGGCGCTGCAACCGGGGCAAAGCCTGCATGTGCTGCTTGGCCATGACGGCGAGCGCCTGTGCCTGTGCCTGCCACTGCTGCGCATGCCGTTGCGGGCCGGGCTGCCGGGCTTTGTCGTGCTGCGCCATCTTGGCTGGCCGCTGAGCGACCGTATCGGCCTGATGGTCGACCTGGTCGAGCAGGACGCGCCCGTGGTGCTGCGGGCCATCCGACGGCAATTGCCCCATGCCCTGCTGCAGCTCAACGAGCTCACCGCCGGCGAGCCGTGGTTGCTGCACTGGGGCTGGCACTGCTCCACCCATGAGCGGCGCCGGGCGTGCAATGTACCGGTGCATTGGCTGAGCGACACGGATCGCCAGGAAGTCAGCGGCGATCCACGCTACAAGCTGCGCCGCGCGCGCAAGCGCATCGCTGCCTGCGGCGCGCAGGTACGGCGGGTGCGCGCCGATGCCGGGAATATCGGCGAGTGGCTGCAACGTATCGCTGCGGTCGAGGATGCCAGCTGGAAAGGCGACGACGGCGTCGGCATCTTCAGCAGCGCCCAGTCCCGGGCCTGGATGTTCCAGGCCCTTGCCGGCCTGGCAGGTGAAGACCGCCTGCGCCTGGTCGTGCTGGAACTGGAGGGCGAGTGCATCAGCTATCGCCTCGGGGTGCTCGAACGTGGCCGCCTGTACGACTACAACCTGGCGTTCCTGCCTGCCCATGCCGACCTGGGCAGCGGCCGGGTGCTGCTGCAGGAATGGATCGACTGGGGCCTGGACGAGGGCTGGCAGTGGATCGACGCCTCGCGGGTCAGCCTGGAGAACTCCAGTCATCAGTTACACGAGCGCATGACCGGCCAGGTCGAACATTTGCGCCATAGTTTCTACAGCTGGCGGCCGTCCGGCCTGTGCCTCGGCCTGGCCCTGCGCCTGTGGCGGCGCTGCCAGCCGTGGCTGCGCCCGGGCAAGGCCCCGGTCGCCGGCAAGCCCTCTCCCCGCCCTTCCCTTGCAGGAGCTACGCAATGTCCTTCCAGGTCATAGTCAACGCCGATGATTTCGGCCTCAGCGAAGCCACCAACGCGGTGATCCTGCGCGCCTTCCACAGTGGCCTGATCAGCTCGGCGACGGCCATGGCCAACATGCCGGCGTTTCGCAACGCCTGTGCCCTGGCCCGGCAGCAACCGGCACTGCGTGGGCGGGTCGGGCTGCACTTCAACCTCAGCCATGGCCGGCCGTTGAGCGAGGCGATCCGCGAGCAACGGTTGTTCTGCAATGACGCGGGTGAGTTCGACTTTCGCCTGTCGCGCCGCAGCCTGTGGCTGCCACGGTGCACGCGGCAGGCGGTGGAACAGGAACTGGCTGCGCAGTGGCAGCACTGCCTGAGCCTGGGGCTGCTGCCCAGCCACCTGGACTCGCACCAGCACGTGCACAACATCTGGCCGATTGGCGAAATCGTCGCCCGCTTCGCCGCCCGCGAAGGCGTGCCGGTGCGCCTGGCCCGCGACCTCGGGCTCAACATCGGCAAGGGCAAGCGCCTGTTCAAGAGCCTGCTCAACCGGCGCCTGCGCCAACTGGCGGGGGCCAGCGCCGACCACGTCTGCACCCCGGTGGATTTGCGCGACGGGTTGGCCCCGGACAGTGGGGTACTGGAAGTGGTGGTGCATCCCAGTGCGCTGGGGCACGCGGATTTCGGTGATGCCTACCTGGCGGCCGGGGAATCGTTGCTGGACCTGCTGGAGCAGCAACTGCCGCAGGTGCGGCGGGTGGGGTATGGCGCTGTGGGGGGAAACCGCGTCAAGGCTGCCAGGGGCTTGTCGATGTTTTTCTAGCGTCCTCAAGATCGAGCGCCGCCCGCGCGGCGCATCGCTGGCAAGCCAGCTCCCACATT
>NZ_JBMDIJ010000062.1:0-38482 GCF_057808595.1 Pseudomonas sp. FG98
ATCCACTACTGCAATCGCGGCGGCCCGGCGTTCCGGTGAACCCGCTCCCACAGGGTCCGCGTCGCTTCAGGAGCGACGCAAGAGCTTAAGCAAGGAATGCCACGCAGTCTCAATGAGGCCCGCGCGGAATGGTCTTCATCAGGTCTTCGGCGCTGATATGGCCGACGATGGCACTGCCGGGTTGCGGCAGGTCGAGGATATGGCTCTTCATCTTGCCGATGACGTGCATCTCGCACGGCTTGCAGTCGAACTTCAAGGTCAGCACTTCGTCACCGTGCACCAGTTGCATCGGCGCCACCTTGGTGCGCACGCCGGTCACGCCCTTGGCCTGTTTCGGGCACAGGTTGAAGGAGAAGCGCAGGCAGTGCTTGGTGATCATCACCGGTACTTCGCCCGCTTCCTCATGGGCCTCGTAGGCCGCGTCGATCAGTTCCACCCCGTGACGGTGATAGAACGCCCGGGCCTTCTCGTTGTAGACGTTGGCCAGGAACGACAGGTGCGACTCGGGGTAGACCGGCGGCGGCGTGGTTTCCGCCTTGCGCCCGCCGCGTGGGTGAGCGGCGATGCGCGCCTCGGTCAGGGCCTCGATCACCTCGCGGCGCAGGGCCTTGAGTTGCGAGTTGGGGATGAAGAAGGCTTGCGGCGCATCCAGTTCCACCGCCGTGGCGTGGTATTGGGTGGTGCCGAGCTGGCCAAGCAGGTCGTGCAGTTGCTCCAGGGCCTGCTGCGGCTTGTTGGCGACGCCGAACGGACCGTCCAGGCGGGCATTGGCGCTGACGCCTTCCTCGCTGGTGGCGGTCAGGTCGAGGCCGTCCTCGCGCAGGCGGGCGACCCAGGACAGGCCGACGCGGCGCTCGGCCGAGGTCTTGAGCAGTGCTTGCTGCCAGTTGTGGTCGAGGTTGCGGCTCAGCGGATGATTCGGGCGCAGCTTGTACAGGCCCTCCGGCATCTCGTTGGGCTCGACCCGGTAGCGGTAGCGTTTCTCGCCTTCTTCATCGAACTCGCCCTTGAGCTCGGCGATATTGGCGCGGAAGCCCACCACCTCGCGCTTGACCAGCACGTTCAGGCCATCGCCGTTGGACAGCGGCTCATGGGTGACCACCTGCATGTCGCGCTTGCCGACTTTCTCGACGTTGCCCACCAGCAGGCCGGTGAAGGTCGGTGAGTCGAAGGCGCCGATGTCGATCTTGCGCTCGCTGACGAAGTAATCGGTGCTGCCGCGGTGGAAGGTCTTGTCCGGATCCGGCACGAAGAAGTGCGCGGTACGGCCGCTGGAGGCGCGGGCCAGGTCCGGGCGGTCTTCGAGGATTTCGTCGAGGCGCTGGCGGTAGTAGGCGGTGATGTTCTTCACATAGCCCATGTCCTTGTAGCGGCCTTCGATCTTGAACGAGCGCACGCCGGCGTCCACCAGGGCGCGCAGGTTGGCGCTCTGGTTGTTGTCCTTCATCGACAACAGGTGCTTTTCATAGGCGATCACGCCGCCTTTCTCGTCCTTGAGGGTGTAGGGCAGGCGGCAGGCCTGGGAGCAGTCGCCGCGGTTGGCGCTGCGCCCGGTCTGGGCGTGGGAGATGTTGCACTGGCCGGAAAAGGCCACGCACAGGGCACCATGGATGAAGAACTCGATCGCCGCGTCGGTTTCGTCGGCGATGGCACGGATTTCCTTGAGGTTCAGCTCGCGGGCCAGCACCAGCTGGGAGAAGCCGGCCTGGTCGAGGAAGCGGGCCCTGGCCAGGGTGCGGATATCGGTCTGGGTGCTGGCGTGCAGTTCGATCGGCGGGATATCCAGCTCCATCACCCCCAGGTCCTGGACGATCAGCGCATCGACGCCGGCATCGTACAACTGGTGGATCAGCTTGCGTGCCGGCTCCAGCTCGTTGTCGTGGAGGATGGTGTTGATGGTGGTGAAGATCCGCGCATGGTAGCGGCGGGCGAACTTCACCAGCTCGGCGATCTCGCTGACCTCGTTGCACGCGTTATGCCGCGCGCCGAAGCTCGGGCCGCCGATGTACACGGCGTCGGCGCCGTGCAGGATGGCCTCGCGGGCGATGGCGACATCGCGGGCAGGGCTGAGCAATTCCAGGTGATGCTTGGGCAAGGACATAATGTTTTTTTTCGGGCTGTTTCACGGTCAAGGCGCGCATTGTAGCGGCGAAATGGCCGGGGGGCATCCGAATGCTGCCGTGTGGTGCAGGGAATGCGACGCGGACCCTGTGGGAGCTGGCTTGCCAGCGATAGCGGCAGTGAATTCACCGACGTCATCGCTGGCAAGCCAGCTCCCACAAGGACTTGTGTGTAATCAGCCCTTGGCCGCCATTGCGGTCACTTCCACCTTCATCCCTTCCACCGCCAGCTCGGCCACGCCTACCGCCGCGCGCACCGGCCAGGGCTTGCTGAAGAAGCGCTGGTACACCTCGTTGAAGGCGGCGCGGTCGGCCATATCGGTGAGGTAGATGGTCAGGTGCAGCACCCGCTCCATCGAGCTGCCGGCTTTTTCCAGGGCTACTTTCAGCGCCTGCAGGGTGCATTCGCTTTGCGCGGTGATGTCGCCCAGTTCCAGGCTGCCATCGGCGCGGGTGGGGATCTGGGTCGACATCAGGATGCCGTTGAAGCCGGTCACATCGGAGGAAATCGATTCCGGGTCCGGGTCGGGGATGTAGGTGATGTCTTGCTGGGTCATGAAAGGCCTCTATGGCGGGATTGCACGGCCGGATAGTGTAAGGGGGAGCGGCGAGTGGCTGTCAGGAATTTGCAGCAGGGCTGCCATGTGCTTGCCTTGATCCTTGCAGCGTTCTTGAGATCGAGCGCCGTCCGCACGGCGCTTCGCGACGGTTCGGCGCCCCGACAAGCTCGCTCCCACGTCTGTTGCAACGCGCCATGGCCTGTGCGATCTCCTTTGTCAGCCTTTGGTGTTCGGCGATTCATCGCGGGGAAGCTGTTGAGCTCGACTCGATACCACGTCGTACCAACAAGGCGGGCAACCATGGCCTAACAGACATAGGTACGTTGCAACAAATGTAGGAGCGGATTCACCGGGACGCCGGACCGCCGCGATGCGCCGCGCGGGCGGCGCTCGATCTCAAGAACGCTAGAAAAACAACGGCATGCACCTCTCAGCCGTTACGCAATCCCCACTCACCTCAACCTCGCAACCAGCAACAACGAAGCCGGCCGCCCGGTAACCGGATGCAGCGGCTCCTGAATTTCATCAACGCCAAAACCACACTCACCCAGCAACCTCACCCAACTCTCCAGTGTCCGGAAATACCACGGCGCCGGCTCACGAAAGGCCGCATCGAATCCAGCCCACGACCCCTCGCGCCAGCCATCGACATAAGGCGCATCGCCACAGGCGACGTGCGGATGCAGGGTCTGGATCAGCAGATGACCGGGTCGCTCCAGCAACCCCGGCAAGGCCGCAAGCAGGCGCCCCAGTTCCTCGGCCCCGAACAGCGAGAAGTTGCAAGCCACCAGATCCACCTTGCGCTGCGGCGGTGCATCGATCAGGCCGGCATAGCCCAGGCACTGGTAATCGCCAGAGGGATCGGCAAGCCGCGCCGACTCCACCAGCCCGGCCGTGGCATCCACGCCCCAGGTGGCGATCCCGCGATCGCGCAGCGCCCGGCACAGCCAGCCTTCGCCGCAGCCCAGGTCCAGCATCGTGCGCGGTCGTCGGGCTTCGATCGCCGCCAGCATCGCCCGGTCGGTGACCAGTCGGCGGCTTTCGATGCGGGCTTCGCGCACGGCGCTGATCCAGGGCTCGGCATTGGTTTGCCAGCTGGACAGGATCAGCGCTTCGGGGTCGTGGCGGGTCATCAGGCTTTCACGTAGACCCAGGCCTGGGCTCCGGACAACAGCGTGACGCTGACCCGCTGGTAGTCCGCTACCTCATAGGCATCGGCCGCCGCCAGTTCCTGTGCAGTGATGGTGAACACGGTTCCGGGCACCCGGTCGCTGTCCACGCCACTGTGCCGGACGATGGGGTGGTGGGTCTTGCCACTGGTGGCGAGCACCTGCGGGTCGGTGATTTCCAGCCAGTCCTGGCGAAAGCCCACCAGGGCATCGGCCTGCCCGTGCAGTTCACGGCCGAAGCTGGACAGTTGCACGGCCTTGTCCTGCAAGGTGCCGTAGGAAAACAGCAGAACATCAGTGGTCATCGTGGCTGCTCCGGGTCAGGCCAACAGATCTTCATAGAACGCCCCATAGGCCTTGCTCGGATGAGCAATCTGGATCTCCAGGATCCACAGGCCCTTGTTCGGCTGCCCGTCATAGTCGCCGAGGTCGCCGGCGCGGTAGATGGCATGGGGGAAATCGCTGACCCGGTGCCCCTTGATATCCAGGTTGAGCTTCCAGCCCATGGCTTCGGCCTGCTGCTGGGCGAAGTCGTAGAGTTCGACGCCGGTGCAGGCGGATTCGCGCCAGTGCGCCTCGACCCGCTGGTACAGGGTCTTGGCCGCCGCCGCGCAGGCGATCATCTCCGGGTCGTCGCCGACGGTGAAGGTGGCGCCGGCGTCGCCCTCGTGGCCTTTCCAGACGATGCCCATGTCGATGAAGAAGATGTCGTTCTCGCCCAGCACCGGATCACCCTCGGAGCGCTCGTTGAAGGCTTTCAGGGTGTTGGCGCCGAAGCGCACCAGCAGCGGGTGCCAGATGCGCTCCATGTTCAGGTCGACGAGGATCTGCTTGCCGAGTTGGGTGGCTTCCTTTTCGGTCATGCCCGGGCGGATCACGGCGGCGATCGCGTCGACGGCTTCCCAGGTCCGGGCCTGGGCGTAGTTCATCAAATCCAGTGCGTAGGCGGCACCAGTGGCTTCCTTGGGATACACGGCGGTGGTCATCTGCGGCTCTCTATATCAGGGCTCTTGGGTGTTTTCGCTGTACAGCATTCTATATAGCGCCGGCAGATGGCAACCTTTAGTTACAGGTGTCTAGTGCCCGTACCGCCCGATGATGCTTTGTCCACCCAAGGCATGGCCTTGCAGGGCCTTGAGCAAACCATCGCGGTCGAGCCCTTCGGGCAGGGCATCCGGCGCCAGGTCGCTGGCGATCAGGGTCAGGGCGTAGTGGTGGGGGTTGTCGCCCGCTGGCGGACAGGGGCCGCGATAGGCCGTGGCGCCCTTGACGTTGCGGCCGATGGTAATGCCTTCGCTTACCCCTTCGGCGATCTCGCCGCGACCTGCATCGATGTTGTAGGCGACCCAATGGATCACGCCGAGGCCCTTGGCACCGTCCGGGTCGAACATCACCAGGGCCACCGAGCGAGTGCCCTGCGGCAGGTTCTTCCAGCTGATTTGCGGCGAGCGCTCCTGGCCCTTGCCGCAATTGGTGTCGGCGCCGATCTGCGCCAGGGGGATGGTGCCGCCGTCGTCGAACGAGGTGGAGTGAATCGACAGCGGCGCCGCTTGGACGGCGCCGGTCAGGGCCAGCAGGGCGAAGGCGCCGGCCAGCAGGGAGGGTTTTCTAGACACTGCGGTGGTCCTCTGGAAATACTCCGGGAACCGCAGTGTAGACGCTTATTCCACGCCGGCGCGGGGCACGGGCGGGGAGTGCGCGTTGCTGCACTCGGGAACCGGCGGGTGCTCCTGGGCAGCAACGCGCAGGTCGTCGGTGACCCGCAGTTCGGCGCCGGTCGGCGAGAAGGTCGCCGACGGCACGAACGGCGCCGGGTTGGCCGGCACCGGACGCTTGCCGCGGCGCAGCACGAAGAAACCGACCATGGCCAGGTTGACGCCCGCGAAGGCCCAGAACAGCCCGGCCTCGCCATAGCTGTTCATCACCGGGGAAATCGCCAGCGGACTCAGCGCCGACCCCAGCGAGTTGATCAGCAGCATGCCCTGGATCATCGGCACCAGGGCCTCCACCGGGGCACGGTCGGCGGCGTGGCTGACCGAGACCGGGTACACCGCGAACACGCCACCGCCAAGCAGGAACAGCATGACTGGCAGCAACACCGAGTTGGACGGCAGCAGCACGATCACCAGCGACAGCACCACGCACAGCGCGCCAAGGGCGATCAGTACGTCCTGGCGGTCCTTGCGGTCGGACCAGCGGCCCACCGGGTATTGCAGGAGCATGGCGCCGAGGATCACCCAGGCCATCATCTGGCCGACCTCGCCGACATCCAGGCCGATGCGTTGCAGGTACAGCGGCAGCAAGGTGTAGACCGCCGCGATGGTCACCCCGGAGCCGAAGCAGCCGGCCAGGCCGGTCGGGGTCACGCTGAGCAGCTGGCGTGGGCGCAACGGCTCGACATGTTCGAGGATCGGCGAGACCCGCGGCAGGATCACGATCGGCAGCACCGACAGCGACGCCAGCATGCCGGCGACCATGAACGGCGCGGTATCGCCCCAGCCGGCCAGGGCCCCGAGGCCCGCCTGGCTCAGCACCCCGGCGCCGTAGAAGGCGATCATGTAGAGCGCCAGCAGGCGGCCGCGCACCTTGGTATCGCCGGCCATCAGCAGCCAGCTTTCGATCACCAGGAACACCCCGACGGTGGCCCAGCCGTTGATCAGGCGCAGCACCATCCAGCCCCAGGTATCGACGAACAGGCCCTGCAGCAGGATGGTCACGGCGATCAGCGAGGCGAAGCTGCCGTAGGCGCGGATATGGCCGATGCGCAGGATCAGGCGGTCGTTGAACACGGCGCCGAGGGTCAGGCCGATGAAATAGGCAGAAGAAACGAAGCCGATCATGGTGGCGGATTCGCCGGCTTCGTCCAGACGCAGGGTGGTCAGGGAAGACAGGAAGCCGTTGCCCAGGGCCATGATGAACAGCCCGAGCAGGGGTGCCAGCGCCATCGCCAGCAAACGCGGAGACATACGTACCTCGAAAATCGATTGAATAGCGGACAGACACCCTCGGGACGCGCGCGCATGTTCAGCCGGACCATTGCGGACCGTGGCTGCCGGTTTTTATTGGGGTTGTCGCTGCTCGATGCGATGAGGCGAAAAAGGGGCGGCGAATTCTACTGGGTTTCGGGGGGCCGCCGACAGCTGGGGTGGGGTGCGGCGGAGTGTCGCAGCCGGGGCTGGTGCACCAGCTTGTGGCAGGCACCTGCAACTGCCCCGGCACAGAGAGACAAGAAAACCTGACCACTCGAATGAGTTAATCCCCCTCGATCCAGATGGATCAGATCCTTACGACAAGAACAAAGGGGATTGATGTGAACAGGTTTCGCCATGGCTCCATACTGGCCGCGGCCCTGAGTGCCATTTCCACTGGCGCCTCGGCCTACGAGCTGTACTCCGACGCGGACTCCACACTGAAACTGAATGTCCAGGGCGCCCTGGGTTTCTTTCATAGCGACGAAAGCTACAACCAGGGCGGGCCTATCGCCCCGGGTTCGGTAGCCTGGCAGGAAGCCTTCCTGCGCTACGGCCTGAGCGGCACCACGCGTCTGGCGGGCAACTCGTCCCTGTACGGGGAATTCAACGTCGTCAGCAACGGCACCTGGGGCGACGGCGATGCTGCCGGCTACACCGACGGCAGCGAACGCCGCACCGCCGTGGACCGGGCCTACGCCGGCTGGCGCTCGGGTGATCTGTTTGCGGCCCTGGGCAAGGATGGCGTGGACTTTTCCGCCGGCAGCCAGAAGGTCAAGGTCGGTGACGGCTTCATCATCAACGGCGATGGCCTCAGTGTCGGCAACAACATCGCCGACGGCAGCGTCGATCGTGGCGGTGCCTATTACCTCACCGCGCGCAATGCCTTCGACCGCACCGCCTGGCTCAAGTTAGGCGGCCAGCAGGGCTGGCGCGGCGACCTGATCTGGGTGAAATCCGACAACGAGCTCAAGGCCAAGCCCGAACTGGGCATCGCCGTGCTGGAGCATGTCGCGCCGCAAGGCACGGTGGGCCTCACCTACGTCAAGGGCCTGGGCGTCGATGAAAAACTCGCCAACCCGTTCAGCGCCCAGCGCGATGGCCTGCATATCACCAGCCTGCGTGCCCAGGGTAATGCCGGGGTCAAGGACCTGTTCCTGTCCTTCGAGTACGCCCATGAAGCCAAGCGCCTCGGTGACGAGCACGCCTGGTACGCTGAAGCCGGCTGGACCTTCTCCGACCTGCCCTGGCAACCGCGCGTCGGCTACCGCTACAGCCGCTATTCCGAAGACTACGATCCGCTGTTCAGCGGTTTCAGCCGCGGTTATGGCACCTGGTTCCAGGGCGAGGTGGCGGCCAATTACGCGGGGCCGTTCCAGCGCAATGCGGTGATCCATATGGCCAGCCTCGGCCTCACCCCGCATCCGGACGTGGCCATGGGCGTGCTGCTGTTCGACTTCTCCAGCCTCGACAAGCGCCAGGGCGACCTGGCTGCCCGGGAGCTGGACCTGTACCTGGACTGGACCGTCGGGCAGTTCACCATCAGCCCGCTGGTCGGCCTGTACAAACCGCAGAAAAGCGCGGAGCAGGGCGGTTCACAGCAGGGTAGCGACGACCTGAACCTGTACAGCCAGATGGTGGTGTCCTTCGCCTTCTGATGACTTTTGCCGCGTCTGCGGCTTCCCAGACTTATTCCAACTACAACAAGGACCTTCCTCATGCGCGCTCCCTTCCTCCCCACGGCGCTGTCCGCGGTGATCGGCCTGACGGCGGCACTGGGCCAGGCCCAGGCGGCCTCGGTCGACCCGGCCAAACCGAACATCCTGCTGGTGGTGGCCGACGACATGGGCTACGGCGACCTCGGCAGCTTCGGCAGCGAGATCGACACCCCCAACCTCGACGCCCTGGCGGCGTCCGGGGTGCAACTGACCAACTTCCAGGCCATGCCGGCCTGCTCGCCGACCCGCGCCGCACTGCTGACCGGTGCCGACCCGCACCAGGTCGGCCTGGGCAACATGGCCGAGGAGACTTCGCCCAACCAGGAGGGCAAGAAAGGCTACGAGGGCTACCTCAACGAGCGCGCGGTGACCATCGCTTCGCTGCTGCGCGATGCCGGCTACGACACCTACCTGAGCGGCAAATGGCACCTGGGCAGTACGGCCCAGACCGGCCCGGACCAGCGTGGTTTCGAGCACTCCTTCAGTCTGCTCAGTGGCGGTGCCAGCCACTACCCGGACATGAAGCCGGCCTACGCACCGACTCCGGAGGCCAAGGCGCCCTATGCCGAGGACGGCAAGCGCCTGGACAAGCTGCCGGCGGACTTCAGCTACTCCTCGCAGTACTACGCCGAGCGCATGATCGACTACATCGCCGCCGACAAGGACACCGGCCGGCCGTTCTTCGGCATGCTCGCCTTCACCGCGCCGCACTGGCCGCTGCAAGCGCCGGATGCGGCCATCGAGAAGTACCGCGGACGCTACGACGCCGGCTTCGATGCCCTGCTCGAAGCACGCCTGGCCAGACAGAAGACGCTGGGCATCATCCCGGCCGACGCCGAAGCCGCCGCGCGTTCGCCCAAGGGCCGCGCCTGGGACAGCCTGACCCCGGAGCAGCGCCAGCGCGAAGCGCGGGCCATGGAAATCTACGCGGCGATGATCGACCAGATGGACGTCAACACCGGCCGGGTCTTCGATTACCTGCGCAAGAACGGCCTGTACGAAAACACCATCGTCATCTTCATGTCCGACAACGGCGCCGAAGGCCACGACCTCGATGAAACCTGGCCGGCGGACCTGTTCCCGAAGATCCGCAAGGTGATCGACGAGACCAACGACTTCAGCTACGAGCACATGGGCAAGCCCGGCTCCTATACCTTCCTCGGCCCGAACTGGTCGCGGGTGGCGGCGCCAACCCTTAGCCTGTTCAAGGGTTTCCCCACCGAGGGCGGCACGCGCACGGCGGGGATCATCCGTATTCCTGGTGTCACTGCCGACGGCAAGCAGCTGCATCAACTGGTCAGCGTCAAGGACTTCGCCCCGACCCTGCTGGAGCTGGCCGGGGTCAAGCAGCCGGGGGCGAGCTACCAGGGCCGCGAGGTCACGCCGATGACCGGCACCTCGATCCTGCCGCTGCTCAAGGGCGCCAGGGCAGCCGAGCGCACTACTGGCGGCGAGCTGTTCGGCAAGCGCTTCGTGCGCAAGGGCGACTGGAAGCTGGTGCACATGCCCAAGCCCTGGGGCAATGGCGAATGGCAGTTGTTCGACCTTGGCCACGACCTGGCCGAGCGGCATGACCTCAGTGCGCAGCAGCCGCAGAAGGTCGCCGAGTTGAAGAAAGTCTGGGATGACTATGCCCGGGACAACCATGTGATCCTGCCGGATCAGGTCAGCGGGTATTAAGACCTGAACTGACGGGTTGGCTGTACTGGCCTCATCGCCGGCAATGCCGGCTCCCACAGGTTTTAGCGGTGCACGCGATACCTGTGGGAGCCGGCGTTGCCGGCGATGAGGGCCTCAAGAGCACAGCAATTACCCCATTTGGACGATGCCCGCCCAGCCCCCTGGCCCGACTATCCAGTCAAAGGCCAACGAGAGGCGGGCAATGAACCAGGTCAAACAATGGGTGGCGCGCTGCGTCGAGGTAATCGCGAACTGGCTGATGGCCTGGCGCAAGGGGCTGCTGGCACTGTTCGTGCTGCTCAGCCTGGGACTGGGCTACAGCGCCCTGAACACCCAGCTGGATCCGGGCTTCAACAAGCAGATCCCGGTACGCCACGCCTACATGCTGAACTTCCTCAAGTACAGCCAGTACTTCACCGGCGCCAACCGCTTCCTGGTCAGCGTGCGCTGGAAAGGCGAGGGCGATATCTATAACGCCGCTTTCCTCGACACCCTGCGCAAGGTCACCGACGATGTGTTCTTCATCTCCGGGGTCAGCCGTCCCAGCGTGACCTCGCTGTTCACCGCCAACGTGCGCTACATCGAAATCACCGAGGAAGGCTTCTACGGCGACGTGGTGGTGCCGCCGCGCTTCAGTGGCACCCCCGAGGACCTGGCCCAGGTGCGCAGCAATGCCGCTGCCTCCGGGCAGGTTGGCCGGCTGATCGCCAATGACCTGAAATCCGCCATGGTCCGCGCCGACCTGCAGGACCTCGACCCACGCACCGGCAAGCCGGTGGACTACACGCAGATCGCCCAGCGCCTGGAAGAGGTGCGGCAGAAGTACTCCAGCGACCAGATCGAGATCAATATCGTCGGCTTCGCCAAGCTGATGGGCGATGTGGTGGAGGGCCTGACCACGGTGATCGGCTTCTTCGCCATCGCCTTCGTCATCACCGGCCTGCTGCTGTGGCTGTATTCGCGCTCGCTGCGCCTGACCGTGGTCGCCCTGCTGGTAGCTCTGCTGCCGGTGGTCTGGCTGCTCGGCCTGCTGCCGCTGCTGGGCCTGGGCATCGATCCGATGTCGATCCTGGTGCCGTTCCTGATCTTCTCCATCGGCGTGTCCCATGCGGTGCAGATGACCAATGCCTGGAAACAGGACGTGGTGGCCGGTGCTACCTCGTTGCAGGCAGCGCGCACGGCCTTCTGCAAGATCTTCATTCCCGGCTCCCTGGCCCTGCTGATGAACGCCCTGGGCTTCGCGGTGATCATGCTGATCGACATTCCCATCGTCCATGAGCTGGGGGTGACCGCCTGCGTCGGTGTGATGCTGATGATCATCACCAACAAACTGATGCTGCCGATCATCCTCTCCTGGCTGAGCCTGGAGCGGGGCCTGCTGCACCGCGAACAGAGTGCCGGGCAGGGCCGGCATGCCCTCTGGTGGCGCCTGTCGGCCCTGGGCGAGCCGGGCCCGGCGCTGGCGGTGTTCGCCTTGAGCCTGCTGCTGCTCGCCGCCGGCACCTGGAAGGCCCGCGAGCTGGCGGTCGGCGATATCGGTGCCGGTGCCCCGGAACTGCGCGCCGACTCGCGCTACAACCAGGACAACGCGCGGATCATCGGCAGCTACTCCATCGGCCTCGATGTGCTGGCGGTGTTTGTCCAGGCCCACGATGTGGAGGAGGGCTGCCTGAGTCCGGAAGTGATGCGCGCGGTAGAGGGCTTCGACTTCCATATGCGCGCGGTGCAGGGCGTGCAGTCGGTGCAGAGCGTGGCCGGCATGGGCAAGCGGGTGATCGCCGGCAACAACGAAGGCAATCCGCGCTGGGCGGCGATTCCCGGGTCGTCCCGTGGCCTGAGCCAGGGCGCCCGCGCCTACATGCCCGACGACGGGCTGGTCACCGATGGTTGCCAGCAGATGCAGATCCTGGTGTTCCTCGCCGACCACGAGGGCGCCACCATCAGCCATGCCATCAGCGAGGCCAAGCGCATCATCGGCCAGGTCTCCACGCCCCATGTCGAGTTCCTCCTGGCCGGCGGCAACGTCGGGGTGATGGCAGCGTCCAACGAGGCGGTCAAGCGCGCCGAGGTGATCATGCTGGCGGCGCTGTTCGGTTCGGTGGCGCTGTTCTGCTGGCTGACCTTCCTGTCCATGCGCGCGGTGCTGTGCATCCTGGTGCCGCTGGCGATCGTGGCGATCCTGTGCAACGCCCTGATGGCCCTGCTGGGCATCGGCCTCAAGGTCGCGACCCTGCCGGTGATGGCCCTGGGCGTAGGGGTCGGGGTGGACTACGGGATCTACCTGTACGAACGCATCCAGCACGAGATGGCAGCCGGCGCCGATCTGCGCCAGGCCTTCTACCAGGCCATGTGCCAACGGGGCACGGCGGCGGTGTTCACCGCGCTGACCATGTCCATCGGCGTCTGCACCTGGGCCTTCGCTCCGTTGAAGTTCCAGGCCGACATGGGCGTGCTGTTGTCGTTCATGTTCCTGGTCAACGTGCTCGGTGCGATCTTCCTGCTGCCGGCCCTGGCCGCCTGGTTCAACCGCGGCCGGCCGCTGGTGGCGCGGGAGGACCGTTCCATCGAGGTGCTGCGCGGCGAGTTGCGCCTGAAGAAGCAAGCGGCAGCACCGCATATCCGATAGGCAGCGAGATCAGGGCGCGCCCTATTGTGGGCGCCGGAGGACATTGGCGAGACTGAACGACCTTGCGTTACCTGCGTTTCCCGGGGGCCTTGCCCCTGAAGCCGAATCTATAAAAACAACAACGGCAGGCCACGGCCTGACCCGAGCGAGGAGAAGACGGTGGAAAATCCTGTATTGACCCAGGAAGGCCTGGATGCGCTGGGCCTGGACCTGGCCGGCTACGATCGGCTGGTCAGCGAAGTCTACGACGGCGCCATCGACCCCAAGCGCATGGCCCGCGCCCTGACCAGCTTTCGCGACCTCTACGACGCCAACTACGTGACCCTGATCCTGCGCGTGCCGGACCAGCCGGACATGGGCCTGATGATCATCGTCGGCGATATCGAGGGGGCCGGCGAGGTCAGCTACATGACCTACCCGCAGACCCACACGCCGTTCACCAACCAGCCGCTGGACTACGTGTTCACCGTGGACGACGTGCTCAGCCCGGGCCAGTGGGAGCAGTCGGCCTACTTCAAGATGTTCTGCGGTCCGCAGGACGTGTACCACGTCATGGGCGCCGACATCTCCACCCCGGACGGCGGCAAGCTGCGCCTGCGCATTACCCGGCCCAAGCGCGCGCCGGCGTTTTCCCGGCACGACCGGGCGCTGTGCGCGATGTTCCTGCCGCACCTGCGCCGGGGCATGCAGATCCACAATCTGCTTGATCGCAGCGAATCCCTCAGCGAACTCTATTCCCAGGCCATCAGCCGGCTGTCGGTGGCGACCCTGGTGCTCGATGAAAACGGCAGCGTACTGCGGGTCAACCCGGTGGCCCAGGACCTGCTGGCCCAGGCCGACGGCCTCAAGCTGGTAGGCGGGCGCCTGGAGGCGACCTACCCGAGCGACAACCGCGAGTTGCAGCGACTGATCCGCGGCGCCTTCGCCCCGGACGCGCCGAAAAGCGCCGAGGCCATGTCGGTGACCCGGCCGTCCGGGCTGGTCAACCTGGGCCTGGTGGTGGAGCCGATCCCGTCCCTGGACTGGGCGGAAGAGAAGGGCCAGCCAGCGGCGCTGGTGTACATCCGCGACGCGGCGAGCAAGTCCCTGGCCAGCGAACTGGTGACCAAGCAATTGTTCAACCTGACCAAGGCCGAGACGGCGCTGGCCATGGAGCTGGCCAACGGTCTGTCGCTGGAGGAGGCGGCGGAAGAGCTGAATATCCGCCGCAATACCGCCCGGGCCCACCTGCGTTCGATCTTCTCCAAGACTGGTGTTCGCCGACAGACCGAGCTGGTGCGGATCCTGCTCAACAGCGTGGTGGCCCTGGGCAAGCCCAAGGTGGCGCTGAAGGCGGCGGGCAAGCTCAAGGTGCCGCCGCCGCAACTGGCGCTGGCCAGAAGGGCCTGATTTCTAGTCCGGCTGGGGGATGTTCTGGCCAATCCTGTCTTCGATCATGAGGGGCCACTATCGCTGGCAAGCCAGCTCCCACAGGTTCAGCGTTGTGGGAGCTGGCTTGCCAGCGATGAATTCACCACCTCTCTCAGGGAATACCCCATGCCCACCACCGCCATCACCGGCTCCGCCTCCGGCATCGGCGCTGCCGTCGCCGCTACCCTGCGCGCCGCCGGCCACACCGTTATCGGCATCGACCGCAGCAATGCCGACGTCATCGCCGATCTGTCCACTCCAGAAGGCCGCGACTCGGCCATCACCCAGATACTCGAACTCAGCCACGGCCGCCTCGACGGCCTGGTCTGCTGCGCCGGCGTCGGCGTCACCGCGCCGTCCTGCGGTCTGATCGTGGCCATCAACCACTTCGGCGTCAGCCAGTTGCTTGTCGGTCTCGAAACAGCCCTGGAGCAGGGCGACAACCCCGCCGCCCTGGTGATCGGCTCGGTCGCGGCAATCCGCCCCGATGCGCAGCAACAGCCCATGACCCAGGCCATGCTCGACAACGACGAAGCCCGCGCCCGCGACCTGGCCGACAGCCTGGCCGAACCGCAGATCGCCTACGCCTGCTCGAAATACGCCATCACCCACCACGCCCGGCGCCTCGCCGCGCCCTGGGGACGCAAGGGCATCCGCCTCAATGTGATCGCCCCCGGCGCCGTGGAAACCCCGCTGCACGATGCCTCGCGCAACGACCCGCGCTTCGGCCAGGCGGTGCGCGATTTCGTCGCCCCGCTGGGCCGTAACGGCCACCCCGAAGAAATCGCCGCGCTGATCGCCTTCCTGCAATCGGAGCAGGCCGGCTTCATCCACGGTGGTGTGATCTACATCGACGGCGGCATGGACGCCATGGTCCGCCCGCAACAAGTCTGAGGAAGCGCCATGAACAAGGTTGCATTCATTACCGGTGCCAGCCGCGGCATCGGCCGCGAGACCGCGCTGGCCTTTGCCGCCGCCGGTTTCGACGTGGCGATCAGTGCCCGGACCCTCGACGAAGGCGAACAGCACCCCCACGCCCTGCGCGACGCCAACGGCGCACCGCTGCCGGGCAGCCTCAATGGCACCGCCGCGGCCATCCGCGCCCTGGGCCGGCGTGCCCTGGTGGTGCCCATGGACCTGCTCGACAGCGCCTCGGCCCTGGCCGCGTGCAAGGCGGTGCTTGGCGAGTTCGGTCGCATCGACGTGCTGGTCAACAACGCCATCTACCAGGGCAGCGATCTCAACGCCGGGTTCCTCGACCTGCAGCCCGAGACCCTGGAGCGCATGTTCCACGGCTACATCCTTACGCCGTTCCTGCTGACCCGTGCGGTGACCCAGGCGATGGCGGAGCAGGGCGGTGGGGTGGTGATCAATGTCACCTCCGGTGCGGGCGAAAGCGATCCGCCGGTAGCGGCCGGCAAGGGTGGCTGGGGCTATGCCTACGGTGCGGGCAAGGCGGCGGTGTCGCGCTTGTCCGGGATCGTCGCGGCGGAGCTGGGGGAGGCGGGGATCCGCGCCTACACGGTCAATCCCGGGGTGGTTACCACCGAAGCGCTCAAGGCGACCATCGGCGACCAGGGGCTGATCGCCCTTCGTGCCGGAACCGCACCGCCCGAGGTGCCGGCGGCGGTGATGCTGTGGTTGGCCACCGATCCGCGGGCAGTGGATTACCAGAAGCGTACGATCGCGGCGCAGGCGTTGGCGCTGGAGCAGCGGATAGTGCCTGACTGGCGTTGATGGCAATCCCGGTAACCTCCATGTCAATGCCGGTCTGATCGCTGGCAAGCCAGCTCCCACAGGGTCCTGCGTCAGGCCTGGATCGTGCGGCTGGCCCGGTACCTTGTGGAAGCCGGCATTGCCGGCGATGAGGCCATCAGCCTCGATATCGATCTTGCTGTCGGGTTGTTCTTGCCGGCCTGATCGCTGGCAACGCCAGCTCCCATAGGGTCCGAGCCGAGCACGGATAGTGTGGCTGGCCCATAACCCTGTGGGAGTCGGCGTTGCCGACGATGAGGCCAGCAGTCACAACATCAATCTGCTTGCCTGCCACCATGGAATCTCCCAGAGGTTCCATGGTGGTCATTGCTCGGCGCTTAGGCTCGCCGCTGCCGCGCCAAGGTCATCGCCGTATCCTCGATCATGTCCTCCTGCCCGCCGACCATGCCGCGCCGGCCCATTTCCACGAGAATCTCCCGCGCCGACACGCCGTACTTCTTCTCCGCCCGCTTGGCGAACAGCAGGAACGAGCCATACACCCCGGCAAAGCCCATGGTCAGGGCATCGCGGTCGCTGCGGATGGGGAAGTCCATGATCGGCACCACGCGGTCCTCGGCCACATCCTGGATCTGGAACAGGTTGACCCCGGTCTCTATGCCCATGCGCTCGCACACCGCCACCAGCACTTCCATCGGCGTATTGCCGGCTCCGGCGCCAAGCCCTGCACAGGCCGCGTCGATGCGCGTCGCCCCGGCGCCGATGGCGGCGATGGAGTTGGCCACGCCCATGGACAGGTTGTGGTGGCCATGGAAGCCGATCTCGGTATCCGGTTGCAGCACCTCGCGCAGGGCCGCGACTCGTACCGCGACATCCTCCGGCAGCAGGTAGCCGGCCGAGTCGGTCAGGTAGATGCAGTTGGCACCGTAGCTTTCCATCAGCTTGCCCTGGGTCGCCAGGCCCTGCGGGCTGTTCATGTGGGCCATCATCAGGAAGCCGACGGTGTCCATGCCGAGCTTGCGCGCATGGCTGATGTGCTGTTCGCTGACATCGGCTTCGGTGCAATGGGTGGCGACGCGCAGGGTCGAGACCCCCAGTTCGTGGGCCATGCGCAGGTGATCGACGGTGCCGATGCCGGGCAGCAGCAGGGCCGAGACCCGTGCCCGTTTCATCAGCGGAATCACCGCCGACAGGTACTGTTCGTCGCTATTGGCGGGAAAACCGTAGTTCACCGAGCTGCCGCCAAGGCCGTCGCCGTGGGTGACTTCGATCAGCGGCACCCCGGCGGCGTCGAGGCCGCAGGCGATGTCCTGCATCTGCTGCAGGCTGATCTGGTGGCGCTTGGGGTGCATGCCGTCGCGCAGGCACATGTCGTGAACGGTGATGCGTTTGCCGCGTAGGTCCATGGTCGGGTCCTCAGGCGTGGGCGGGTTGGGCGGTGATCGGGCGTGGCTGCAGCTCGCCGTTGAGCATGGCTTCGGCGTAGATCTCGGCGGTGCGTGCGGCGGCGGCGGTCATGATGTCGAGATTGCCGGCGTACTTGGGCAGGTAGTCGCCCAGGCCTTCCACCTCCATGAACACCGAGACCCGCCGGCCATCGAACACCGGGCCGTTGACCAGGCGGTAGCCGGGCACATAGCGCTGCACCTCGGCGATCATCGCGTCCAGGGCCTGGCGGATGGCGGCCTGGTCCGGTTCCTCGGCGGTCAGGCAGTGCACGGTGTCGCGCATGATCAGCGGCGGTTCGGCGGGGTTGATGACGATGATGGCCTTGCCCTGTTTCGCCCCGCCGACCTGCTCGATGGCGCTGGCGGTGGTGCGGGTGAATTCGTCGATGTTCTTGCGCGTGCCCGGGCCAACCGACTTGGACGCAGCAGTAGCGATGATCTCGGCGTAGTCCACCGCCTGCACGCTGGACACCGCCGCCACCAGCGGAATGGTGGCCTGGCCGCCGCAGGTGACCATGTTCACGTTCATCGCGCCGAGGCCGAGGTTGGCCTTGAGGTTGACCGGTGGCACGCAGTAGGGGCCGATGGCCGCCGGGGTCAGGTCGATCATCAGCACGCCCAGCTCGTTGAGCTTGCGGCTGTTCTCGGCGTGGACATAGGCCGAGGTGGCGTCGAAGGCGATCTGGATACGGTCGTCGAGGACATGGGGCAGCAGGCCGTCGACGCCCTCGGCGGTGGTTTTCAGGCCTAGCTCGCGGGCGCGGGCCAGGCCCTCGGAGGTGGCGTCGATACCGACCATCCACACCGGCTCCAGCACTTCACTGCGCTTTAGCTTGTACAGCAGGTCGGTGCCGATATTGCCCGGGCCGATCAGGGCGCAGCGGATCTTCTTGCTCATGGTTGGGGACTCCGCGAAAGAACGTGCTCAGTGCACGAAACGCAGGCTGGAATGGCCCAGCCCGCTCATGGAAAGGCTGATGCGGTCGCCGGCAGCCACCGGCACCAGGGGGGCGAGGGCACCGGACAGGATGATTTCGCCTCGGCGAAACGGAATGCCCAGCTCGCCGAGGGTATTGGCCAGCCAGGCCACCGCCGCGCAGGGGTGGCCCTGGACTGCCGAGCCCAGGCCATTGCCGGCCGGTTCGCCGTTCTTCAACAGCTGCATCTCGACCCGGGCCAGGTCCAGCCCGCGCGGGTCGATGCGCTGGGTGCCAAGGGCAAATACGCCGCAGGAGGCGTTGTCGGCGACGGTGTCCTGGATACGGATCTTCCAGTCGTCGATCCGCGAATCGACGATCTCGAAGCAGGGCATGACCGCCTCGGTGGCGGCCAGCACGTCCTCGGCGGTGATGCCCGGACCGTGCAGGTCCTCGCCGAGGATAAAGGCGATCTCGCCTTCGGCGCGGGGCTGGATCAGGTTGTAGCGGGCCAGGCTGACCGCGCTGGCATCGTCCACCTGCATGGCATCGGTGAGAAAGCCGAAGTCCGGCTGATGCACGTCGAGCATCTCCTGCACGGCGCGGCTGGTGACGCCGATCTTCTTGCCCACCACCCGTTCGCCCAGGGCCTGGCGGCGTTGCAGGAAGCGCAGGGAGATGTGGTAGGCGTCATCCAGGGTGATCTGCGGATAGCGGGCGGTGAGCGGGGCGAGGGCCTTGCGGCTGCGCAGGGCGTGGAACAGCTCGGCGCCGAGGGCATCGATCAGGGGGGCGTCCATGGTCAGGGCTCGTTTCGGGAAAAAAAGGGCCGGCGCCACTGAGCAGGAGCAACGGGTTCAAGACGCCGGCCAAGGCGGTGAGAAGCAGGTTCAGCCGACCCAGACGCTGGAATCGGCGCCGCCGTCGACATCGATTATCTTGCCGCTGACCCAGGCCGAGGCGGGGCTGGCCAGGTACAGCGCGGCGGCGGCAATATCCTCGGGGGTGCCCAGGCATTTCAGCGGGGTATTGGCTTCCATGCTATGGCGCATGGCGGCGGGCATCACCCCGGCCAGGGCGTCGGTCAGGGTCGGCCCGGGGGCGACTGCATTGACCCGCACCTGCGGGGCGAAATCCTGGGCCAGCAGGCGGGTCAGGTGGCTCAGGGCGGCCTTGGCACTGCCGTAGGCGCTGAAATGGCGCTGGGAATAGCGTGCCGCCACCGAACTGATATTGACGATATTGCCGCCGCCGGCCTCGCGCATCAGCGGCACGCACAGCTGGCAGAAGGCGTAGGCGGTGGACACGTTGAAGCGCAGGATCTCGTCGAACTGTTCGGCGGACATCTTCAGCGGGTCGTTCGGACCTCCACCACCGACGTTGTTGACCAGGTGGGTGATCCGGCCCATTTCCTCGCGGCTGCGCTCGACCAGGGCCTGGCGTTGCTGGCTGTCGGTTACATCGCAGGGGATGGCCAGGGCGCGTTGACCGAGGGCGCGGACTTCCTCGGCCACGGCCTCGACCTCGCTCGCCGAGCGTGCCGAACACACCACATCGGCGCCGGCCTCGGCATAGGCCAGGGCAATGGCCCGGCCGATACCGCGGCCGCTGCCGGTGACGATGGCCACGCTGCCGTGGAGGTGGAAGCGGTTGAGGATGCTCATGGGGGGGTCCTTGGTTGCGTTGGGCGTGGCAGGACTATGGCGGGGTGGGGGGGAGGGGGCATCGTCTCAATGGACTATCAGTTTGGACTCGGTGGTGTGGCTGCCGGCCTCATCGCTGGCAAGCCAGCTCCCACAGGGTTTGCGCCAGCCACACTATCTGTGCTCGACGCGGTCACTGTGGGAGCTGGCTTGCCAGCGATGAGGCCAATACAGACAACGCCCTAGTCCGCTTTGACGATGATTCCCCCCGCCCCCCGCTTCGATGATTCCCCCCAGCTTGCGCACCGGCGCAATCCAGATCGGGAGAGTCGAACCATGTACAGCACGCGTGACAAGAACGAAGAAGAAATCGAGCTGCTGGAGCGGGCACGCCGCTTGGTGCCGCTGCTCAAGGAGCGCGCTGCCCAGGCCGAGCGCGAGCAGCGGGTGCCGGACGAGAGCATCATCGAATTGCAGGCCGCCGGCCTGTTGCGCGCCCTGCAACCGCGTGCCTTCGGCGGCTACGAGGTCGATCCGCGCACCTTCTTCGAGATCCAGATGATCCTCGCCGAAGGCTGCATGTCCACCGCCTGGATCTACGGGGTGATGGGCGTGCACCCGTGGCAACTGGCGCGCTACCCGATCGAGGCGCAGCGCGAGGTGTGGGCCGAGGACCACGGCGCGCTGATTTCCTCCACCTATATGCCCGCAGCCAAGGTCAGCGTGGTCGAGGGCGGCTACCGCATCAGCGGGCGCTGGGGCTTCTCCAGCGGCAGCGAGCATTGCCAGTGGGTGTTCCTCGGCGGCATCCTCCCGGCCGATGGCGATTTCGCCAGCGAGCACGGCACCTTCCTGCTGCCTCGCGCCGATTACCGCATCGAGCGCAATTGGGACGTGCTCGGCCTGCGCGGTACCGGCAGCCACGACATCGTGGTCGAGGACGCTTTCGTCCCGGCCCATCGTGTGCAGCGCACCAACAACTGGCGCATCGAGGCCACGCCAGGACGCCTGGTCAATACCAACCCGATCTACGCCATCCCCTTCGCCCAGGTGTTTTCCCGCGCCGTCTCCACCTCGGCCATCGGTGCCTTGCAGGGAGCGATCAACGAGTTCCGCGCCAATGCCGCCGCGCATACCGGCAAACATGGCGCCCGCACCGCCGACGATCCGGTGGCGCAAATCGCCGTGGCCGAGGCGGCGATTACCGTCGATGCCCTACGCCTGGTGCTGGAGCGCAACTACGAGCACCTGATGAGCCTGGCGCGCCAGGGCGAGTACCCGGACACCGAAACCCGCCTGCTGTACCGCTACCAGTCTTCCTACGTGACCAACGTCTGCGCCGACCGGGTCAACGATCTGCTGCGCAGCATGGCCGCCTCGGGCCTGTACAACAGCAACCCGGTGGCGCGGATCTTCCGCGACCTGCACCAGGCCCGCGGGCATATCGCCAACAACTTCATGGCCTACGGGCGCAGCTTCGGCGCGGTGCAGTTGGGTCTGCCCAATCCGGATCCGTTTGTCTGAGCCCCGTCACCGCGAGTAGCCGACCATGACCGACTATCTGACCCTGCGTGTGGCGCAGGTGATCGAGGAAACCGCCGACGCCCGTTCGCTGGTGTTCGAGGTGCCGGAATCCCTCACTGCACGCTTTCGTTATCGACCCGGACAGTTCCTCACCCTGCGGGTGCCGTTCGAGGGCGGCTGGCTGCCGCGCTGCTATTCGTTGTCGAGCACGCCGCTGCTGGACGAGCCGCTGCGGGTGACGGTCAAGCGCGTGGCCGACGGGCGGGCCTCCAACTGGCTGTGCGAGGCCCTGCAGGAAGGCGAGACGCTGCAGGTGCTGCCGCCGGCGGGAGTGTTCGTGCCGCGCTCGCTGGACGGCGACCTGCTGCTGTTCGGCGGCGGCAGCGGGGTGACCCCGGTGCTGTCGATCCTGCGCTCGGCGCTGTTGAGCGGGCAGGGCCGGATCCTGCTGGTGTACGCCAACCGTGACGAACGCTCGGTGATTTTCCGCGAGCAACTGCGCCAACTGGCCAGCGCCCACCCCCGGCGCTTGCAGGTGGTGCATTGGCTGGACTCGGTACAGGGCATACCTGATAGCCAGCAACTGGCCGAGCTGGCGCGCCCGTTCAGCGCTGCCGAGGCCTTTATCTGCGGGCCGGGGCCATTCATGGACGCCGCCGTCACGGCATTGACCAGCCTCGGCATGCCCGCCGGACGGGTGCATGTGGAGCGATTCGTGTCCTTGCCCGGCGAGGGCGAGGCCTTGTCGCAACAGGCCAGCGAGGCGGCCACGGCGGCGGAACTGGCGGTGCGCCTGGACGGGGAAGACCACCAGTTGCCCGTGGACAGCGGCGAGACCCTGCTCGACGCCATGCGCCGCGCCGGCCTCAACCCGCCCAGCGCCTGCCGTGTCGGCGGCTGCGCCTCGTGCATGTGCACCCTGGAGAGCGGCGAAGTCGAGTTGCTGGTCAACGACGCCCTCGATGCCGGCGAACTGGCCGAGGGCTGGATCCTCGCCTGCCAGGCCGTGCCCACCACTGCGCAGTTGCGCATCCGCTTCCCTGAATGATGACGAGCGAAACCATGATCGACCCGAACCCACACACCAGCATCCCGCGCCTGCTGTTCGACAGTGCCCGGCGCTTCGCCGGGCGCACGGCCATCGAGGAGGACGGCCAGTGCCTGGACTATGCCGACCTGCCCGAGCAGGTGATGAGCATCAGCCGCGGCCTGATGGCCCTGGGCATCCAGGCCGGCGACCGGGTGGCGATCTGGGCGCCGAACAGCGGCCAGTGGATTCTTGCCGCGCTGGGCATCCATTGCGTCGGCGCGGTGCTGGTACCGATCAACACACGGATGAAGGGCAACGAGGCCGCCGATATCCTCGAACGCAGCGGTTGCCGGCTGCTGTTCGTCCAGCAGCGCTTCCTCGACAGCGATTACCTCGCCTTGCTGGCGCCGCATCGACCGGCCAGCCTCGAACACCAGGTGGTTTTCGATGCCGAGCGGGTTGGCGATGTTCGTGACCTGGGTTACCGCCAGTTCCTTACCGGGGCGTTGACCATCGAACGGCTCACTGCCGAGCGTCGTGCGCTGTCCATCGGTCCCGAGGCCCTGTGCGACCTGCTGTTCACCTCCGGCACCACCGGCAAGCCCAAGGGCGTGATGAGCGCCCATGGCCAGAACCTGCGGGCCTTCAGCGAATACGTGCGGGTGATCGGCCTGGTGCCCGGTGACCGCTACCTGATCGTCAATCCGTTCTTCCATGCCTTTGGCTACAAGGCCGGCTGGCTGACCTGCCTGATCGCCGGAGCGACCATCCTGCCTCACGCGGTGTTCGATGCCGACGCGGTGTTCCAGCGCATTGCTCGCGAGCGCATCAGCGTGCTGCCGGGAGCGCCGACCCTGTACCTGTCGCTGCTGGCCCACCCGCGCCTGGCCGAGACCGACCTGTCCAGCCTGCGCATCGCTGTAACCGGCTCGGCAAGCATCCCGCCGAGCCTGATCGAACGCATGCGCGGCGAGCTGGGTTTCAGTGTGGTGACCACGGCCTATGGGCTGACCGAATGCGGCGGCTTGGCGACGATCTGCGATCCGTGCGACTCGGCGCAGACCATCGCCGGCACCAGCGGGCGACCGCTGGCAGGCACCGAGGTAAGCATCCGCGACCCACGCAACCAGGCCCTGGCCCAGGGCGAGACCGGGGAAATCTGCCTGCGCGGCTTCCACCTGATGCAGGGCTACTTCGACAACCCCGAGGCGACCCGCGAGGCCATCGACGACGAGGGCTGGCTGCACACCGGCGATGTCGGCCGGCTGGATGCCGAGGGCAACCTGGTGATCACCGACCGCCTCAAGGACATGTACATCGTCGGCGGCTTCAACTGCTATCCGGCGGAAATTGAGGCGGCGCTGGTCGCCCATCCGGCGATTGCCCAGGTGGCGGTGATCGGCATTCCCGATGCGCGCATGGGCGAGGTGGGTTGTGCCTGCGTGGTCCTGCGCGAAGGCCGCGCGCTGGAGGAGGGCGAGCTGATCGCCTGGAGCCGCGAACGCATGGCCAATTACAAGGTGCCGCGTCAGGTCCGCCTGCTGCCGGCCTTGCCCCTCAATGCGTCGGCCAAGGTGGCGAAGAACGAACTGCGCGCCTTGATCGGCAACGCCTGAGTTTCACCAAACGGACGATGTGCCGGCGCGGACGCTGTTCCACCCTGCGCCGGCAAGCCCCGACAACAACAAGAAAGGAGTGGAGCATGTCCAACCGGAACATTCACCGTGGTTCCATCAGCCTGCTGGCCCTGGCGGTCAGCGCAGCGGCCTGCGCCGGGCCGAGCGTCGAGCTGGGGGAGAACACCACCCTGGAGTCATCGCTGACGGTCAACTACACCGCCTCGATGCGCACCGCCAAGCCGGCCCACGAGTACCTCAACGACCTCAACAACGACGACGGCACGCGCAACTTCAAGCGCGGTGCGCTGATCAACAACCGCGTCAGCCTGTTCGGCGAGCTGATGCTCAAGCACGACAACCTCGGCGCGGTGCTGCGCGGCAGCCACTTCTACGACGACGTCTACCACCAGCGTAACGACAACGACTCGCCCGATAGCGTGAACAAGGCCGGTCGCGCCGACGGTTTCACCGACAGCACCCGGCGCCTCAGCGGCAGCAAGGCGCGGCTGCTGGATGCCTATGTCTACGGCAACTTCGATATCGGCGAGACCCAGTACCTCTCGGTCAAGGCCGGCCGCCACCTGGTGGCCTGGGGCGAAAGCCTGTTCTGGGCCAACATCAGCCAGGGCCAGGCGCCGGTGGATGCGACCAAGTTCAACGTGCCGGGCACCGAGGCCAAGGATTCCTACCTGCCGGTGGGCCAGGTGTCCGCTTCCTGGTCGCTGAACGAGGACCTGGCGCTGGTCGGTTTCTACCAGTACGAGTGGGAAAAGACCCAGCTCAACCCGGTGGGCGACTACTTCGGCAGCGACACCTTCGGCCCCGGCGCCGAGTTCTACCGCCTGGCCCCGGGGGTGATCCAGGGCCTGCCGGACCACAGCTTCACCGCGGTCAACTACGACGGCGAACTCAAGCCCAGGGACAGCGGCCAGTGGGGCCTGGGCGTGCGCTACCGGATCACCGAGAACACCGAGGTCGGCCTGTTCCACTACCGCTACCACGAGCGCATCGGCTCGATGTTCTTCGACTTCAGCGGCACCACCCAGTATTCCTCGCTCAAGCGTCTTGCCGGGCATGCCACTGCCGGCACCGCACCGGCCTATCGCCTGGGTTACTTCGAGGACGTCGAGCTGACCGGGATCAGCTTCAGTTCCAAGGTCGGCGACTCGGTGCAGTACGCCGGCGACCTCAGCTACCGCGACGGCGCCTCGGTGTACCTGGACAACGGCGCGCCGACCCGCGGGCGGATCTGGCAGGGCAACCTGAATGCCTCGTACATCCTCGGCCCGAGCCTGCTGGCCCAGCAGACCACCTTCATGGGCGAGGTGGTGCACCAGCGTATCCAGGACGTCGACAAGCTGGTCATCACCGGCGGCGGGCCGGGAGTGGACGGGGTGTTCGACAACTTCGAGTCGAAGACCCAGACCCGCGGCTCGACCCTGCTCGGCATCGGCGCCTACATGGATTACCCGTCCATCGCCAACGGCCTGGACCTGACCACCAAGGTGGTCTGGACGCAGAACCTCGATGGCAGCGCCTACCAGGGCCTGGGCCGCGACGAGAAGCGCCTGACCGTCGGCGGCGACTTCAAGTACCTGGGCAATTTCCAGGTCGGCCTGACCTACGTCGCCTATCTCAGCTCGCCGGATATCGCCCAAGGCCGCCTGATGGCCGACCGCGATTACCTGTCGTTCAACGCCAAATACACCTTCTGAGGCCATCGGCATGACCCATTCCAACCCTGCGTCGCCGTTCAGCCCGGTCAAGATCGGCCCGCTGACCCTGCGCAACCGCTTTATCAAGGCCGCCACCAACGAAGGCATGAGCGCTGGCGGCGTGCCCTCGAAACAGTTGGCGCGATTGCACGGCAACCTGGCTGCCGGGGGCGTGGCCCTGACCACCGTGGCCTACTGCGCGGTGAGCAAGGACGGGCGCACCTTGCCCAACCAGTTGATTCTCGAACCGGCCAGCCTGCCGCACTTCCGCACCCTGACCGACGCGGTGCACGGCAACGGCGGCCTGGCCAGTGCGCAGATCACCCATGGCGGTTGCTTCACCTTTATCCGCGAGCGTTCGACCCCGCGCCCGCTGTCGGCCAGTGGCGGTTTCAACAAGATCGGCATGATGAGCGGAATGTTCTTCAAGCAGGCGATGAACGAGGAGGACATGCGCCAGGTGGTCGCCGATTTCGCCCAGGGCGCGCGGCTGGCGCGGGAGGCGGGGTTCGATGCCGTGGAAATCCATATGGGCCACGGGTACCTGCTCAGCCAGTTCATCTCGCCGTTGTACAACAAGCGCCGCGACCAGTACGGCGGCAGCCTGGAAAACCGCTTGCGCTTCCCGCGCCGGGTATTGCGTGCGGTGCTCGACGCGGTGGGCAAGGACCTCGCGGTGATCTGCAAATACAGCATCACCGAAGGCACCCGGGCCGGAAACAGTGCCGACGACGGTGCGCGGATCGCGCGCATGCTGGAGGAGGAGGGTGCCCATCTGCTGGTGCTCAGCGCCGGGATGAACGCCGAATCCATCACCACCATGTTCGGATCGTCCTTCCCCAAGGAAAACCGCGTGCAACAGAAGAACCCGGTGATCGCCCTGGCCATGGCCATCCAGCGCATGACCGATCCGGTGGTGGAGTTTCGTGAGCTTTATTTGCTGGAGCATGCGCGCAAGGTCAGGGCGGCGGTGAAGATGCCGCTGGCCTACCTCGGCGGAGTGCAAGGCCTGGATGGGATCGAGCAGGTGATCGGCGAGGGCTTCGAGCTGGTGGCCATGGGCCGGGCGTTGATCGCCGAGCCGGGGTATGTGAACAAGCTGGCCGGTGGCAAGGGGCGCAGCAATCGCTGTACGGCCTGCAATCGCTGCGTGGCGATGATGTACACGCCCGGGGGAACGTCCTGCGTGCTGGGCGAGCCGGGGGATGCGGCGTTGAACCGGGTGCCGGCGGGGTGTGCCTGACAGGGTGGTGATGCTCAGGGACTCATCGCTGGCAAGCCAGCTCACAGTGTCCATGTCATCCATAAATCCTGTGGCTGGCCTGTAATCCTGTGGGAGTCGGCGTTGCTGACGATCAGGCCACCCGCCTCGACATCGATCTTGTTGGTCAGTGTTGTCCCGGCAGCCCTCATCGCTGGCAATGCCAGCTCCCACAGGGCCCGCGTCGAGCATAGATACTATGGCTGGCCCAACACCCTGTGGGAGCTGGCTTGCCAGCGATGAGCATGGGTATCTACACATCTTTGGCGAGGTGCAACACGGATCCTGTGGGGGCTGTTAGCCGCGATTGGGCGCGAAGCGGCCATAAAACCGGTGCTCTCGGTGTGTCAGAAAGACTTGGGACTCAAGTTTTACGACGGCTTCGCCGCCGATCGCGCGGTCCGGCGTCCCGGCTAACAGCCGCTCCCACAAGGTCCGCAGTGCACCTGATAGAGATGTGTAGATACCCATGCAGCGATGAGGCAATCAGCCCCTGCCTCAGGACCCACTACCCTCGATACGGATCCGGTCCCCCCGGCACTCGCTGCGGTCACTGTTGCGCGCCGCGAGGAACTCCTCGCCGATCACGCCCTTGAGATCGCGCTGCTGCTTGAAGTCCCTGGGCAGCGCCACCCGGACCTCCTCCAGGTAATCCCCGGTGCACAGCAGCAGGAAGTTGTTGCCCGCCGCCTTGCTGCCATAGTCGTCCGCCAATCTGGCGTAGAACTGCGCCTTGGACACCGAACCCCCGACGTTGTCGCGGATGTACGCCCCGGCCGCCGAGTCGTTGAACGACTTGACCAGGTCCACGGCAAACCTGAAGTAGTCGTCATCGCTGAGAGCGGTCTGGCAGACACCGTGCTTTTTCCATTCGTGGTTGCCGAACTGGGTGCTGTAGTTGAAGTTGGGCATCCATGGCTTGATGTAATCGACGGTGGCCTGGTCCAGGTCCAGTTGGGGACCTGCACAACTGCCGTAGTTGATCCCGCAGGCCTGCTTGTTCGGCCACAACCCGTGCAGGGTGAAGTGATCGACCTTCAGTTCGCCGGCAGCCATGGCCTGGCATTCCGGCTTGCCCGGCCCGCTGCGGTCGTGTTCGCAGAAACCCGGCTGCCAACTGATCGCCAGGACATGGCTGTCGTACTGGTCGGGCATGCTGCAGGCGCGGGCGCCCGACTGGGAGATTTCCAGGCCCTCGACCTGGCCGCAGTCGGCAGCCACCCAGCGCAGGTCCTTTTTCCCGCTGCCGAGATCGACGCGGACCCACTGGTATTGCTCGCGGTTGACCTCGGCGATCCTGAACGACTGTCCCGGCTGCACGGCACGGTCACCCGGGTTGGTGGCGTTCTTGAAGGATTGGAACGCCTCGCATTGGCGCGTGACGGTGAAGGTGCCCGCACTGGCATCCACGGCCAGCGCCGTATCGATGTTGAACAGGGCGAGCGAGCTTGCAAGAGAGAGTGTGGCCAGGCGACCCATGGTGATGTCCTTTGTTCGGGGAGAAAGGCCCGCAGTGTCGATGCCCACTGGTTCGACTGGAACCGGGATGGCGTTCATCGGGCCTGTATCCGTTTGACGCGGGATATTACCTGTGTCGTGGCCAGCGCGTCAGCCGAAGCGGAGGAACTCCAGGCAACTGCGGTTGAACAGTTGGCGATGTTCCACCTGCACCCAGTGCCCGCACTGGTTGAGCACGATGAAGCGCGCAGTCCTGGCGCCGTCGATGATGCGCTGGGCGCCGCCGACCGGGTTGAAGTTGTCGTTGCTGCCCCAGAAGCCGAGGATCGGGCAGGCGATCTCGCCCAGGCGGCTTTCCATGTTGGGTACCAGCATGGTGCTGAACAGGTTCTTCGGCTGGGTCACCGCCACCGCCACGCGCTCCTGCAGCAGGTCATCGGGCAGGATCGACGGGTCGAACAGTTGCAGGCTCATCATGCTGCGCATTTCCTCCATGCCGATCGGGCCGGCATTGAACAGGCCGACCATGCGCAGGATGCCGGGCATCTGGAAATAGGTTTCCCGCTCCTCGACGCCACCGGGGGCCAGCAGGATCAGCTTCTCTACCCGTTGCGGCTGGTGCAGGGCCAGGCCCAGGGCAATGGCGCCGCCCAGGGAATTGCCGAGCAAGGTGCAGCGCTCGACGCCGATCAGGTCGAGGAACTCGGCCAGGCAGGCGACGAAGAAATCCAGGTCGTAGTGCACGTCCTCGGGTTTGTCCGAGCGACCGAAGCCGGGCAGGTCGAGCAGGATGTTGCGATAGCCGGCAGCAACGAACTCCGGATAGTTGCCCTTGAAGTTGCTGAAACCGCTGGCCCCGGGGCCGCTGCCGTGCAGCCAGAGCACGACCGGGCCCTGGCCTTCATCCAGGTAATGCAGGCGCAGGCCGCTGGCCAGCGTCTGGTAGTGACCGACCGGCAATGGCAGGTCTACGGATTGATTCATGGGAATTCTCCTGTTCGGCGGATGGGTGCGCCGCCCGGCCGGACAAGGTGGATGAGCGAAGGGGTAAGCCGCGCCCGGCCAGGCATGCGCCAGGGCATGCTCGGCGCTGGGCAGTGCGGCGGCATCGTCCTGTTGGACGATGTTCGCTGCTGGCCGGCGCCCAATGATGCCGGGGAGGGCCCGTGTTCCGCGGGCCATGTCGCACTCCAGGGAGAACCTATGAAATTGCACAACAAGGTGGCCTTCGTCACTGGCGCCGGGCAGGGCATGGGCCAGGCCATCGTGCGCCGCTTCGTCGCCGAAGGGGCCAGGGTGGTGGCGGTCGATCTTGACCGGCAGGCACTTGCCGCGAGCCTGGCGGATCTTGGCGAGGCCGTGCTGGCCCTGGCCTGCAACGTTGCCGACAGCGCCTCGGTGGCCGATGCCATGGGCCAGGTCGAGGCCCGTTTCGGTGGTCTGGACATCCTGGTCAACAACGCCGGGGTCGGTGCCCTCGACAGCTTCCTCGACACCCCGGACGAAAGCTGGGCGCGGGTGATCAATGTCAACCTCGGCGGCACCTTTCTCTGCGCCCGCGAAGGGGCGCGGCTGATGGTCAAGGGCCAGCGCGCCGGCAGCATCATCAACCTGTCCAGCACCGCCGCGCTGACCGGCGAAGGACCGAGCCATTACTGCGCGTCCAAGGCAGCGGTCATGGGCCTGACCCGTGCCATCGCCCGCGAACTGGCGCCCAGCGGCATCCGCGTCAACACCCTGGTGCCAGGCCCGACCAACACACCGATGATGGCCGGGATCCCCGACGAACATATGCAGGCGCTGCTGAAGAACGTGCCCCTCGGGCGCATGTGCGAAACCGACGAGATCGCCCGGGTGGCGGTGTTCCTGGCCAGCGCGGACGCCAGCTTCATGACCGGTCAGAACATCGCGGTGAACGGCGGCATGGCCTTTATCTGAGGAGAAAAACATGAGCAAGCGTCTGCAAGGAAAGATCGCCTTCGTCACCGGTGCCGGCTCCGGCATCGGCGCTGCCACCGCCCGGCGTTTTGCCGAGGAGGGCGCCGTGGTGGTGCTCTGCGGCCGCCGCCCGGAGCCGTTGCAGGAAGTGCTGGCGGCGATCCGGGCCGAGGGTGGCCAAGGCGAAATCGCCGTGGCCGATGTCAGCGACGAGCATGGCTATGTCGCCGCACTGGAGGCCACCGCCAAGCGCCACGGTCGCCTGGACATCCTGGTCAACAACGCCATGGCCTACACCTGGGGCGGTATCGACGGCATGAGCACTGCCGACTGGCACGCCAACTTCAGCACCACGGTCGACGGCACCTTCTGGGGTACTCGTACCGCCCTGCGCCTGATGCAGGACAGCGGCGGCGGTGCCATCGTCAACATCGCCTCGATCTGCGGCCTGTTCGGCACTGCGTGGATGGCCGGCTACTCGGCGGCCAAGGCGGCAGTGATCAACTTCAGCCGCGCCGCTGCCAGCGAGGGCGCGCCGCACAAGGTGCGCTGCAACGTGGTGATCCCCGGCGTGGTCGATACCCCGGCCACTGCCGGCATGCTCACCGACGCCAAGGCCCGCGCCAATACCGAAAAGGTCATCCCGATGAAGCGCGTCGGCCTGCCGGTGGAGCTGGCCAACGCCATCCTGTTCCTGGCCAGCGACGAAGCCTCCTATGTCACCGGGGCCAGCCTCTGCGTGGATGGCGGGCGCAGCTCCGACCTGTACACGGTGCTCGACTGATGAACATCGACGACCTCTCGCTGCTGCAGCGCATCGACCGCCTGGAGTCCCTCGATGCCATCCGCCAGCTCGCCGGCAAGTACGCCCTGGCCCTGGACATGCGCGACATGGACGCCATGGCCAATTGCTTCGCCGCTGACGTCCGCGTCGGCCGCGAGCAGAGCGGCCGGGCCGCGCTCAAGGCCTGGCTCGACGAGACCATGCGCAAGCAGTTCCACGGCACCTCGCATCATCTCGGCCAGCACATCATCGAGTTCGCCGATGCCGACCACGCTACCGGCGTGGTCTATTCGAAGAACGAGCACGAGACCGGCCCCGAGTGGGTGATCATGCAGATGCTCTATTGGGACGACTACGAGCGGATCGACGGCCGCTGGTACTTCCGCCGGCGCCTGCCGTGCTACTGGTACGCCACCGACCTGAACAAGCCACCGATCGGTGGCCTGAAGATGCGCTGGCCAGGGCGCGAGCCCTACGCCGGCAGCTTCCACGAGCTGTTTCCGTCCTGGGATGGGTTCTGGGCGCGGCGGCCGGGCAAGAATGACCTGCCGCAAGTGGCCGAGCCGGCGCCGCTGGAAGGGTTTCTGCGCACCATGCGTGCGGGGGCGGGGGATCCGAAGATTCGCGTGCGCTGAAGGCGCCGGGCGTCGGTCCCGCTACCTGTTATTTCTGCTAGTTGTGAGCCCCGCCTGCGGGTGGTCGAATCGAACTCATGCAGTCCGGTCGAACACTCGCAGGCGCGGCTCCTTGAGAACCGTTTGTCGTGACTCGGATGAAGGGAGCTTCACTGCGAATGTTCGGACTCGGCGCCTGCAAGGACGCGTTCTCCACTAGCGGAGAAGCGGCAACGGCAGAAGAAAAGGAGCCGAACAATGAACAGCTATACCAGTCAGTCCGATGTTGAACTGAGCCATTACGATTTCTATCCACCACTGAAGTACAGCGGCAGCGCCAGCGTGACCTTCTCCGCGACTTCACCCGGTGGTGCCCCCCTTACCTTCGACTTTACCCTCAACGGCTCTGTCGCAGAGGTGCCCGGCATCACCCTGCATGCGGGCATCGCCGGCGGGGTACTGACTTTCACTCGAGATTTCATCAACGCTTACGCCGGCCCCTGGCCGGCACTGCTGACGCTCCGGGCCTGGCTGGATGGCCAGGAAGCGGGCAGTGCAAGCCTGCGTTTGCATGACACCCGCAGCATGCTGGTGCAACGGGTGGAAGGCACATTGGTGCCGAGTCAACAGCGCGTGCCGCAGTCGAGTTCCAGTGTGGTGCAAGTCCGTGCGGTCTTCTTCGATGCTGCGGATGTGCAGCTGCCGGTGGAGGAAGTCTCCTGGCTCGTGGCGCTGGACGGTGTTGTTCCGGGGGTGGTGGTGGAGGGTTACGGTATTCGGGTCTATCCGCAGGCCCAGGTCGGCGAGATTGCCGTTAGGGTTCGCGAGCTCTCGGGTGTGGAGCAGGACCTTGTCCTGACGTTGTTGCCGATCAGGGATCTTCAGGTTGAAACCAGCCCTGAGCACATCTACCCCCCCTTGATCAGTGGTGCTAACAAAATTGTAAGAATCTTGACTGCGGACACGATCGACGGCGATATCAACTTCTCTCTCACGCTCAACGGTAAATCGGGCCATCACATCGGCATCGACGCGCGCAAGATTTCCGGCGAATGGAGTGTGTTGATGGACAAGACCTTCATTGCCAACTTCGTGGGAAGCTGGCCGGTAGAGGCCAAGCTAGAGGCCTCTCAGGGTAACGATATCATCGGCTCGGCCACATTCTGGCTGCACGACACCCGGACCATGGTGTGCACCGAGGTCGACCTGGAGTTCCACCCCGGCAGTAAGGTGAAGATCCCGGCGGCGGACTCGACGCAAGTGGTAGCGGCGCCGAGGCTCTACGACGAAATGGGCGTCTTGCTGCCACATGACGAACTGGAGTGGGAGGCACAGATTGTCGACCCTATGGAGGGTGTGACGCAGATTGGGCATATCCTGGGTATCGGCCCTGAAGCCAAGCCTGGCCGCTATCGTGTGGGTATCGAGGGGCCCAATGGCCTGCGCCGGGCGAGGGTGCTGACCTTGTATTGAATCGCATGAAGGCTGCCATGCGCTTGCCTTGATTCTTGCAGTGTTCGTGAAATCGAGCGCCGTCCGCACGGCGCTTCGCGACGGTTCGGCGCCCCGACAAGCTCGCTCCCACGTCTGTTGCAACGCACCATGGCCTGTGGGATTTGAGTTTTCAGCTTCTGTCTCATGGCGATTTATCGTGGGGAAGCTGTTGGGCTCGACTCGATACCGAGTCGAACAAACAAGGCGAACAACCATGGCCTTGCAGGCATAGGTACGTTGCAACAAATGTGGGAGCGGATTTATCCGCGATGCGCCGTGTGGACGGCGCTCGATCTTGAGGGCGCCACAAAAACACCGCCATGCGCTTCGCGAAGCGCCGCGCGGGCGGCGCTCGATCTTGAGAGCGCCGGAAAAACACCGGCATGCACCTGTCAGCCCTGATCCGGTCCCCCGACAGACACCCTGCGGCCACCACGAATCAAAAGATCTGAGATACCACTGCCATTGCCTCAGTTGGCCACAACCCGCGCCTCCCGCGGCATCCCCAGCGCCCGCTCGGCAATGACATTGCGCTGAATTTCATTGCTGCCGCCGTAGATCATGTCCGAGCGGGCAAACAGGAACAGCGACTGCAAGCGGTTCAGCTCGTAGGGAGCGCCGTCGAGGATTTCCCCCAGGGGGCCGAGCACGTCCATGGCCAGCTTGCCCAGCTCGGCATGCCAGGTGGACCAGGCCAGCTTGTAGATCATCGCTTCGCGAGGCAGTTGCCCGTCCTGCGAGCCGGAGAGCATGCGCAGCGAGTTGTAGCGCAGCACCCGCAGGCCGGCCCAGGCCCGGGCGATGCGTTGGCGCAGCAGCGGGTCGCGGCTGGCGCCGTTGGCCCTGGCGAGACGCATGACTTCCTCCAGCTCGTTGTGGAACAGCATCTGCTGGCCCAGGGTGGAGACGCCGCGCTCGAAGCCGAGCAGGGCCATGGCGATCTTCCAGCCGTCGCCGGGGGCGCCGAGCAGGTTGGCGGCCGGGGTCCGTGCCTGGTCGAAGAACACTTCGTTGAACTCGCTGGTCCCGGTCAACTGGCGGATCGGCTGGACGCGAATGCCGTCCTGGCGCATCGGCACCAGCAGGAACGACAGGCCGCGGTGGCCGCTGCTGCCGGGTTCGGTGCGCGCCAGGACAAAGCACCAGTCGGCCTCGTGGGCCAGGGAAGTCCAGACTTTCTGGCCGCTGATCAGCCAGTGTTCGCCACTGTCGTCAAGGCGGGCTCGGGTCTGCACATTGGCCAGGTCGGAGCCGGCGCCCGGTTCGGAATAGCCCTGGCACCAGAACTCGGTGCCGGCGAGGATGCCCGGCAGCAGGCGCCGTTGCTGTTCCGCCGTGCCGAAGGCGGCCAGGGTCGGGCCGAGCAGGCCTTCGCCGATATGGCCCATGCGTCCGGGACCGCCGGCGCGGGCGTATTCCTCGTGGAAGATCACCTGCTGGCTGATGCTCAGGCCGCGGCCGCCGTGCTCACGGCTCCAGCCGATGCCGGTCCAGCCGCCGCTGGCCAGCTCGCGCTCCCAGGCCTTGCGTTCTGTCGGGAAGCTGTGTTCGTCACCGGGGCCGCCGCGAAAGCGCAGGGACTCGAAGGGGCCACACAGGTGTTCGCGGAGCCATTGGGCGACTTCGGTGCGGAAGGTTTCGTCGGTGCTGCTGAAGCCGATTTTCATAGCAATGCTCCCTATTAGGACTGGTGCAGATTCCCTGTAGGAGCTGGCTTGCCTGCGATGGAGCGCGTAGCGGTCCCAAATCCTGACACACCGAACCTCTGGATAAAGGCGAACGACCAGGCACGGTGAATCTGAAACGTCGCACCACCAGAGATCGTGCGGGATGGTTTTGGGACCGCTACGCGCTCCATCGCAGGCAAGCCAGCTCCTACAGTGGAGTCACGCTGTCAGATATCCAGCAATCGCGTCGCCAGGCGCTCGGCATGCCACGCCGGGGTACCCAGCATCTGCTCGGCGGCCCGGGCCCGCTTGAAATACAGGTGCGGGTCGTACTCCCAGGTGAAACCGACGCCGCCATGCAATTGGATCGACTCGGCAGCACAGTGAAAAAACGCTTCGCTGGCGTGGATCTTCGCAGTCGCCGCAGCCATTTCCAGCTCGCTGCCTGCCGTGCCGGCAAGGCGCTCGGCGGCAATGCAGGCGGCATACCAGGCCGCCGAACGGGCACATTCCACCTGCAGCATCATGTCGGCGCAGCGGTGCTTGATGGCCTGGAAGCTGGCGATGCTGCGGTTGAACTGTCGGCGTTCGCCGATATAGGTCAGGGTCAGGTCGAGACTCTGCTGGGCCGCACCGGTCTGCTCGGCCGCCAGGCCGATGGCCGCGAGGTCCAGCACATCGCGCAGCAGCGGCCAGCCGTGGCCGAGCAGGCAACGGTCGTCGAGGTGGACATCGTGCAGTTCGACACGGGCCAGACGTCGGGTCTGGTCGAGGGTGGGGAGGGCACGACGGACCACTCCGGGCGTGCCAGCAGGCAGGGCGAACAGGCTGATGCCTGCTTCGCCGCAACTGTCCGGCGTGCGCGCGGCGACGATCAGCAGGTCGGCCAGGGCGCCGTCAAGCACCAGTGCATAGCCGCCATTGAGGACATGACCTCCCGCTTCGCGGCGCACCGTCGCCTGCACGCTGGTTGCATCCATCCCGCCGTCGGCGGAAAAGGCCAGGGTCGCCCGGACCTCTCCGGCAGCGATTGCACCCAACCAGTGTTCTCGCAACTGCGCATTTTCCGCGAGCAGCAGCGCCGGCGTCGCCAGGCAACTGGTGGCGAACAGCGGCGAGCCGAGCAGATAGCGCCCGCATTGCTCCAGCAACAGGGCCAGTTCGACAAAGCCCAGGCCCATGCCGCCGCAGGCCTCCGGTACCAGCAGCGCCGGCCAGTACAGCTCCTGGCCGATGCGCCGCCACAGTTCAGGGTCGTAGTCATCTTCACGCGCCATGGCAGCGCGCACCGCCTGCGAGTCGCTGGCCTGGGCGAGAAAGCGCTCGGCGCTGTCGCGGATCATCAATTGTTCTTCGCTAAGGGCGAACTCCATGAGGGCGTCTCTGTGTCTCGGTAGATGCGCCAGTCTAGGATTGCCAGCAGAGCCCTTGAATCATTGAAACGGACTAGTCCCGAACACCTGGCATCCACGCCAATCGCGTAGTCTCAACGGACGATGATGCCCCTGGCCCCTGTTTGCACAATGACCTCGACACCGCATTCAGCCATCGAGGAACAGGGGCATGATCGAGATTCGTGGGTTGGGCTATTTCGTCGCGCAGAGCGAAAACCCCGGCCAGTGGCAGCGCTACGCCGAGGACGTGCTCGGCATGCAAACGGCAGCGGCGCCCCATGGCGGGCTGTACGTGAAGATGGACGAGCGGCCGTTTCGCATGCTGGTGGTCGAAGGCAGCTCCGCCAGCTACCAGGCCTCGGGCTGGGAGCTGGCCTCGGAGCAGGCATTCGCCGCCGCGCTCGAACACCTGGACGCCCATGGCGTGGAATGGCAGGCCGGCAGTGCCGAGCAGATCGAACAGCGTGGCGTACAGGCGCTGGCGCTGTTGAGCGACCCTTCCGGCAACCGCCATGAGCTGAGCTGGGGCCACCGTTCCGATTGCCAGCCATTCGTTTCACCCCAGGGCGTGCCGCGCTTTATCACCGGTGACATGGGCCTGGGCCACACCGTGCTGCCGGCGCCCAACTTCGACGCGACCCTGGCCTTCGCCCGCGATGTGCTCGGCTTCGGCCTGTCGGACATCTTCAATTTCCGCCCGGACCCGTCGGCACCGCCGATCCGCATCCACTTCCTGCACTGCGCCAATGCCCGTCATCACAGCCTGGCCCTGGCCGAGTACCCGGTGCCATCCGGTTGCGTGCACGTGATGGTGGAAGTCGACTCGATGACCGAAGTCGGTCGCGCCCATGACCGCCACCAGGCCCATGGCGTGAAGCTCTCCGCCACCCTTGGCCAGCACCTCAACGACCGCATGACCAGCTTCTACATGCAGACCCCGTCCGGCTTCGACCTGGAGTACGGCTATGGCGGCCTGCAGGTGGACTGGGCCGAGCATTCTGCCTTCGAGTTCACCCGGGTCAGCATCTGGGGCCATGACTTTTCCGTTGGCCAGCAAGGAGCCTGAACGATGAACAAGCAACTGACGGCCGCCGAGGCGGTGGCCCGCCTGCGTGACGGCATGACCATCGGTTTCGGTGGCTGGGGGCCGCGGCGCAAGCCGATGGCGCTGGTGCGCGAGATCCTTCGTTCGCCAGTCAAGGACCTGACCGTGGTCGCCTATGGCGGCCCGGAGGTCGGCATGCTCTGCGCGGCCGGCAAGGTGCGCAAGCTGGTGTTCGGTTTCGCCACCCTCGATGCCATTCCGCTGGAGCCCTATTACCGCAAGGCCCGCGAGGCCGGCGAACTGGAACTGATGGAACTGGACGAGGGCATGTTCCAGTGGGGCCTGCGCGCCGCCGGCATGCGCCTGCCATTCCTGCCGACCCGCTGCGGCCTGGCCACCGATGTGGCCCGGCTCAACCCGGAGATCAAGGAAATCCGCTCGCCCTACGCCGATGGCGAGGTATTGCTGGCCATGCCGGCGTTGAACCTGGATATGGCCTTCCTCCATGTGAATGTGGCCGATCGACTGGGCAACTGCCTGGTGACCGGCCCCGATCCGTACTTCGACCATCTGTTCGCCCGGGCCGCGCGGGAGTGCTTCGTGTCCTGCGAGGAGATCGAGGAGCGCCTGTCCCTGACCGCCGAGCAGGCGCGCGGCAACACCTTCGAGCGCTACCTGGTCAGCGGTGTGATCCATGCGCCGCTGGGTGCCCACCCGACCTCCTGCCCGAGCGATTACGGCTGGGACCTGGAACACCTCAAGGGCTACGTCGCCAGTGCCGGCGAGGAGGGCGGTTGGCAGCGCTATGTCGAGACCTACGTGGCCGGCGGCGAGCTTGCGTACCAGACGCAGAACGGTGGGGCCGAGCGCATGGGCGGCTTGCCGTTGCCGGTTTTCTGAGATCGCACTGCGGTCCCTGTGGGAGCTGGCTTGCCAGCGATGACTTTGGTGAATTCACCACTGCAA
>NZ_JBMDIJ010000063.1:0-38048 GCF_057808595.1 Pseudomonas sp. FG98
CACCGACGCAATCGCGGCGGTCCGGCGTTCCGGTGAACCCGCTCCCACAGGATCCGAGTCGCACTTTAGATCTGCTCTCTACGCGGCCCACCGCAGAAATAGCTAGCAATAAGCCATCAACCCCTCATGTTTCTCCCTTCCCGGCCGACCAACAACCGGTAGCCCTTTGCGCAACCTGTAGGAAATCTTGTTATCATCTGTAAGTTTTTTCCTACACGTATCAGGGCTAACCCCCGGAAATACGCTAGGGAATTACCTTAAACGGCATTCAACTTTTGTGAATTCGGGCCGATGAAGGGATCACAGGCCGGGCTAGAGCGGCGCAGGACGAAGTCAAATTTTCGGCGATTTATTTCCGTTACTCCACAGATCGGAAATGACCTGACCGAAAAAACAAAATATTGACACCGTCATTTTGATATCACACCCTTGGGCCCTTGCAAGACCTGATCTGCCCTCCTGAGTCCAGATAGCCGTTGGCTGGAAGTACGTATATGAGTCAAGCAGACGATATTGGAAATCTGTTCCATCGCTTTGGGGCAAGCGCCGACAGCTACAAAGAAATCAACACCGAATTCGAATACCTCGAGCCGCTGCCGGTCAGCGCCGAGTCTGCGCCGGCGGCGCCGATCAAGTCCGCTCCGGTGACCCTGGTGGAAGTCAAGCGTCCTGCCCTGGTAACCACCCTTCCCGCGCAAGCCGCTCCGCTTGCCGTGCCCGCGACGGTGCCTGCCAGCCCTGCCCCCTCGAGCGCCGTGGCTGCGACCGGTTCCCTGCGCGACCGCCTGCAAGGCATCGCCCGTGAGCGACGCCTGGCCGCTGAAGAGAGCAACCGTCGTGCACTGGATAAGGCCATGCGGGTGCAACCTGCGTCGCGCCCCAAGGCGCGGATCGTCGCCGTCGTGTCAGCCAAAGGCGGTGTCGGCAAGACCACCCTGGCAGCCGCCCTCGGCAAGCTGCTCAAGCGTCCCTCCGGACGCACCCTGCTGCTCGACCTCGATCCGCAGAATGCCTTGCTCAGCCACTTCGCCTTGCCGCGCACCACCCCTGGCCTGAACCAGGCACGCCTGCAGGCGCTGGACTGGGATGCCCTGTGCGTACCCTGCGACGCCGGCGTCGAGTGCCTGCCCTTCGGTCCGAGCAACGCCGCCGACCTGCGCGCCTTCGAAAGCCTGCTGGCAGGCAATCCCGACTGGCTGATCGAGGAACTGGCCGCCCTGGACCTGGGCAAGGACGACCTGCTGCTGATCGACACCGCCACCGGTGCCTCGCCATGGCTGCACCAGGTATTGGCCATTGCCGACCAGGTGCTCGCCGTGACCCTGGCCGACGCCGCTTCGTACCTGGTGCTCGACAAGCTGCAGGCCTGGCTTGCGCCACTGCGTCCGGACCGCTACCACTTCCTGGTCAACCAGGTGGACGAGCGCAGTCCATTGAGCCTGGACATGGGCGCGGTGCTGCAACAGCAACTGGGCAGCCAGTGGCTGGCCGCCATTTCCCACGACCCGCAGGTCGGCGAGGCCCTTGCCTTTGAATACGACCTGTTCCAGCAACCGGCCGACAGCCCCGCATGCCTGGCATTGCGCGGCGTCGCCAAGCAACTCGCTCAACACCTCGAGCAGCTTCGCGAAGAAACCAGCGCCTCATGACCGCCCAACTCACACCGACGCCGGAGTTGCCGACGTCCAGGAGAGCGCGGGCGCATGCCTGGGTTTCCCGGATGGAGCAATTGCCTCGTGCCCTCAAGCTCAGCCTGAAGATCGCCGCCGCCGTGGTCGGCCTGCTGCTGCTCGCCGCCGTGGTCACCGCGCCGCTGGATCTCGAGCGCCAGCTCGCCTTCGCCGGCCTGTGCCTGGTCTGCCTGCTGTTCCTGCGCAAACTGCCGGGGCGCCTGCCGGTGATGGCGATGATCGCCCTGTCGCTGCTGGCGACCCTGCGCTACGTGTACTGGCGCCTGACCGACACCCTCGGCTTCGACAACTGGCTGGACATGTTCTTCGGCTACGGCCTGGTGGCCGCCGAGACCTACGCCCTGATCATCCTCGCCTTCGGCTACATGCAGACTGCCTGGCCGCTGCAGCGCAAGCCGAAGATCCTCACCACGCCGCCAGAGGAATGGCCGGTGGTGGATGTCTTCGTGCCGACCTACAACGAAGAACTGAGTATCGTCAAACTCACCGTGCTGGCCGCCCAGGCCATGGACTGGCCGCGGGACAAGCTGCGCGTGCACGTGCTCGACGATGGCCGCCGCGAGGAATTCCGCGAGTTCGCCCGGCAGATCGGGGTCAACTACATCGTTCGCGACAACAACCGCCACGCCAAGGCCGGTAACCTCAACGAAGCGCTGAAGGTCACCGACGGCGAATTCGTGGCGATCTTCGACGCCGACCACGTGCCGACCCGCTCCTTCCTCCAGGTGGCCATGGGCTGGTTCCTCAAGGACCCCAAGCTGTCGCTGCTGCAGACCCCGCACTTCTTCTTTTCCGCCGACCCGTTCGAGAAGAACCTCGACACCTTCCGTTCGGTGCCCAACGAAGGCGAGCTGTTCTACGGCCTGATCCAGGACGGCAACGACCTGTGGAACGCCACCTTCTTTTGCGGCTCCTGCGCGGTGATCCGCCGCACCCACCTGCTGGAAGTCGGCGGCGTGGCAGTGGAGACCGTGACCGAGGACGCCCACACCGCCCTCAAGCTCAACCGCAAGGGCTACAACACCGCCTACCTGGCAATTCCCCAGGCCGCCGGCCTGGCCACCGAAAGCCTGTCGCGGCATATCAACCAGCGGATCCGCTGGGCCCGGGGCATGGCGCAGATCTTCCGTACCGACAACCCGTTCATGGGCAAGGGCCTGAACTTCGGCCAGCGGGTCTGCTATGCCAACGCCATGGCGCACTTCTTCTATGGCCTGCCGCGCCTGGTGTTCCTCACCGCGCCGCTGGCCTACCTGATCTTCGGCGCCAAGATCTTCCACGCCTCGGCGATGATGATCACCGCCTACGTGCTGCCGCATATCATCCACGCCAGCCTGACCAACTCGCGAATCCAGGGGCGCTTCCGCCATTCGTTCTGGAACGAGGTCTACGAGTCGGTACTGGCCTGGTACATCATGCGCCCGGTGCTGGTCGCGCTGATCAACCCGAAGGTCGGCGGCTTCAACGTGACCGACAAGGGCGGGATCATCGAGAAGGACTACTTCGACTGGAAGCTGGCACGGCCCTATATCGTCCTGCTGGCGCTGAACCTGATCGGCCTGGGCTGCGGTATCTGGCAACTGATCGTCGGCGACCCGGACGCGGCGGTGACCATCGTCATCAACCTCGGCTGGACCCTGTACAACGTGATCATGACCAGCGCCGCAGTGGCGGTGGCCAGTGAAAGCCGCCAGGTGCGTACCGAACCCCGTGTACACGCCGAACTGCCGGTACGCCTGGGCCTGCCGGACGGCCAGGTGATCGACACCACCACCCTCGACTTCTCGCAGAGCGGCGTCGGCGTGAAGCTGCCGGCCGACCTGGCACTGAGCAAGGACATGGAGGTCCTGGTCACCCTGCACCGTGGCGGCCAGGCCTGCGAGCTGCCGGCACGGGTGATGTTCTCGCGCAACGGCATGGCCGGCATGCGCTTCAAGGACCTGACCTTGCGCCAGCAGAGCGACATGGTCCGCCTGACCTTCTCCCGCGCCGACACCTGGGCCTCGACCTGGGGCAGCGCCAAATCCGATACCCCGTTGCACGCCCTGCGCGATGTCACCAAGGTCGGCCTGCGCGGCATCTACGACCTGGCCCAGGCGACCCTGGCAGCGCTGCGTCACCGCCGCTACTTCCGCAAGAACCCGACGTCCCAATCCGAACCTGTAGTGGAAACCCAATGACCTTCCAGGCTCCCACCATCCATCCCGCCCACCTGCCGCGCCATCGCCGCGCCCTGCTTGCCTGCGCCCTGCTGCTGGCCAGTGCGGCCCAGGCCGAGGACCCCGTGGCCACGGTAGCGGCGCCAGAGGCGGCAGTCAGCCCGGCCGGCACCTCTCCCGGCTACCACATGACCTTCAAGGAACTGGGCAAGGACTACACCATGAGCCTGAAGGGCATCGAGTCGGCCGACACGGTGAACTTCGACATGCGCGCCGACGAGGTGGTCACCGGTGCCCAACTGACCCTGCAGTACAGCTATTCGCCGGCGCTGCTCAGCGAGCTGTCACAGATCAACATCATGGTCAACGACGAAGTCGCTGCCAGCCTGGCGCTGCCCAAGGAAAGCGCCGGCACCCTGCAAAAGCAGACGGTGGAGATCCCGCCCTACCTGATCACCGAGTTCAACCGCCTCAGCGTGCAGTTGATCGGCCACTACACCATGCAGTGCGAAGACCCGCTGCATTCCAGCCTGTGGGCGAAGATCGGCAGCGACAGCCAACTGAGCATCCAGGTGTCCCAGGTGGAACTGCCCAACGACCTGGCCAGCCTGCCCCTGCCGCTGTTCGATCGCCGCGACCGCCGTGCCCTGACCCTGCCGTTCGTGTTCGCCACGGCGCCGGACAACACCACCCTGGAAGCGGCCGGCGCGGTGTCGTCATGGATGGGCGCACTGGCCAGCTACCGCGGTGCGCGCTTCTCGACCCTGGTCCAGGGTCTGCCGGCCAGCGGCAACGGCATCGTGCTGGTCGACAGCCACGAGTCCACGCACCTCGCCGGGCTCGACCTGCCGGCGGTGGAAGGCCCGACCCTGTCCCTGGTCAGCAACCCCAACGACCGCTTCGGCAAGCTGCTGGTCATCGCCGGGCGCGACAGCGACGAGATCAAGCAGGCCGCCACCGCCCTGGTTCTGGGCAGCCGCAGCCTGGCCGGACAGAGCGTGAAGATCGACGCCGTGGATATCCTGCCGCGCCAGCCCTACGACGCGCCGAACTGGCTGCCCAGCGATCGCCCGGTGCGTCTCGGCGAGCTGCTGGAACCACGTCAGTTGAACGTTTCCGGCTACGCCCCGGCGATGATCACCGTGCCGCTGCGCCTGCCGCCGGACCTGTTCAACTGGCGCGAGGACGGCGCCCGCCTCGACCTCAAGTACCGCTACACGCCGCAACAGACCTCGACCAATTCGTCGCTGATGGTCAGCTTCAACGACGGCTTCATCCGCTCGATGAACCTGCCGTCCGTGCAAAGCATGGGCGCCGGCGCCAGCCTGCTGGCCATGCTGAAGAAGGACGACAGCCTGGTGCGCGAGGCCAGCGTGCTGCTGCCGCTGGACTCGGTGGCGCTGCAATCGCGCCTGCAGTTCCGCTTCATGTACGACTACATCAAGCAAGGTGACTGCGGCGACATCATCATCGACAACATGCGCGGCGCCATCGACCCGGACTCGACCCTCGACCTGAGCGACTACGACCACTTCATGGCCATGCCCAACCTCGGCGTGTTCAAGGACAGCGGCTTCCCCTTCACCCGCCTCGCCGACCTGTCGCAGACCGCCGTGATCCTCCCGGACAACGCCGGCCCGGCCGACTGGAATGCCTACCTCACCGTGCTCGGGCGCTTCGGTGACTCCACCGGCTATCCGGCCACGGCGGTGAAGGTCGCCCAGGCCGACGAGGTGGCGCAATTCGCCGACAAGGACCTGCTGGTACTGGCCTCGGGGCAGAACCAGCCGTTGCTCAAGCAATGGGCCGAGTTCCTGCCGAGCCGCAGCGAGGACTCGAAACGCTACGTGGAGTTTTCCGACCTGCCGCTGCGCCTGCGCGAGTGGATCAGCCCGGACCCGGCCGCCAACCTGCGCAAGGCCCGTGGCGCCCTGACCTTCAGCAGCGACAACGGCAGCTCCTATGTCAGCGGCTTCGAGTCGCCGCTGCACAAGGGCCGCAGCGTGGTCCTGCTGTCCAGCCCACAAGCCGACAAGCTCGGCGAAGTCACCGACGCGCTGATCGGCGGCGAGCACTACACCCAGGCCCTGCAAGGCAGCCTGGCGGTGATCAAGGGCCGCCACATCCAGTCGCTGGTGGCGGACGAAACCTATTACGTCGGCCAACTGGGCCCGTTCAAGTATCTGCAATGGGTGCTGTCTCGCCATGTGTTCCTGCTGCTGGTGCTGACCGTGGCCGGTGTCGCCCTGGTCAGTTGCGCGGCCTACTTCTCGCTGCGGGCCATCGCCCGTCGTCGGCTCAAGGACCAGTAAGTCATGAAGACAGCGTTGCACACCCTGCTCGCCGCGGCCCTGGGCGCCAGCCTGCTGCCCTCCGCCAGCCAGGCCGCCGAGCAGTGCGGCGTGGCCGACTGGCCGCTGTGGCAGAGTTTCACCGAGCATTTCATCCAGCCTGACGGCCGGGTGCTGGATGCCAGCACGCCGCAGTTGCACAGCTCCTCCGAGGGCCAGTCCTACGGCATGTTCTTCGCCCTGGTGGCCAACGACCGCGCCGCCTTCGACAAGCTCTGGGCCTGGGCCAGGAACAACCTGGCCGGCAGTGACATCGGCAACAACCTGCCCGGCTGGTGGTGGGGCAAGGACGAGAAAGGCCAGTGGCGCCTGCTCGACAGCAACTCGGCGTCGGATGCCGACCTGTGGTTCGCCTATGCCCTCAGCGAAGCGGCGCGCTTGTGGAAGGACGACAGCTACGCCAAGGAGGCCAATCTGCTCCTGGCCAATATCAAGGCCAAGGAAGTGGCCGACCTGCCCGGCCTGGGCAAGATGCTCCTGCCCGGCCCGTTCGGCTTCGCCCAGCCCGATCATCTCTGGCACCTGAACCCCAGCTACCTGCCGGTACCAGTACTGCGGCGCCTGGCCGGGGTCGACCCGCAAGGGCCGTGGAACGAGATCGCGCGCAGCACCGGCAGCCTGATGCAACGCGCCGCCAAGCATGGCTTCGTTGCCGACTGGGTCGGCTATCGCGGGACCGGACCGACCTCGGGCCTGTTTATCGTCGATCCGATGAAGGGCGAGCTGGGCAGCTATGACGCCATCCGCACTTATCTCTGGGCGGGTCTTACGCCCAACAGCGATCCGCTGGCCAAGCCGATCCTCGACAGCCTCGACGGCATGTCGCGCATCGTCGCCACCCAGGGCACGCCGCCGGAGAAGGTCCAGGTCCATGCCGGGACCACCAGCAACGCTGGCAACTTCGGTTTCTCCGCCGCCCTGCTGCCCTACCTCAAGGCCCGCCAGCAACCCTGGCTGGAGCAGCAGCAACGCGCCCGGGTCGATGCCGACCTCGCGCAAAGCCTGACCCCTCAGGCCGTAGCGGCCAGCCAACCCCCTTATTACTCCGTGGTCCTCAGCCTGTTCGCCCTTGGCTACATGGATGAGCACTACCGCTTCCTCGCCGACGGAAAGCTGCAACCTCTCTGGGAGACTTCATGCGCTCGCGCCAAACCCTAGTCGTCGGCCTGCTTGCCGCACTGATCCACAACGCCGCCCACGCCGAACTCAGCGACAACGGCAAGGCCCTGCTCGAACAGGGCCAGTACTGGCAGGCACGCAAGGACAAGGCGCGGGCCTCGGAAGCCTGGCGCAAGCTGCTGCTGATCGATCCGCAGCAATCCGATGCGATCTACAACCTCGGCCTGATCGAGCTGGACAGCGATCGCCCGGACGGCGCGAAGCGCTACCTGGAACAACTCAAGGCCGCTCACCCCGGGGACCGCCTGACCCTGCTGCTGGACCAGGAAATCCGCCTGCACGGCGAAGCCAGCGGCGAGCGCCTGAACCAGGCGCGGGTCGAGGTGGAATCCGGCGAAAGCGAACAGGCCGTGCAGAGCTACCGCGAGCTGTTCGATGGCAACGAGCCCCAGGGTGATCTCGCCCTGGAGTACTACAGCACCCTCGGCTACACCAAGGGCGGCGAGCAGGAAGCACGCCAGGGCCTGGAACGCCTGATCCGCCAGGCCGGTGACAACCGCCGGGCCAAACTGGCCCTGGCCAAGCTGCTGCTGAGCAACGAAGGCACCCGGGCCGACGGCCTGCGCCGGCTGGCCTCGTTCCGCGACGATCCGGTGATCGGCAGCCAGGCCGTGGAAGCCTGGCGCCAGGGCCTGTCCTGGCTGGGCGGCAGCAAGTCGGACATGGCGCTGTTCGAGGAGTACCTCAAGGTCTACCCGGACGACGAGGAAATCCGTGAGCAGATGCGCACCGGCCAGCGCCAGGCGCAGTCCTCCTACCAGCAAAATCCACTCCTCGCTCGCGGCTTCAAGGCCCTCGAAGGCGAGGACCTGAGCAGCGCCGAACAGGCCTTCCAGTCGCGCCTGCGCGAAGCGCCGCAGGACGCCGATGCTCTCGGCGGCCTGGGTCTGGTGCGCCAGCGGCAGAAACGCCTGGGCGATGCCGATGCGCTGTTCCGCCAAGCCATCAAGCAAGGCGGCGGCAGCCGCTGGCAGGCCGCCCTGCAGTCCAACCGCTACTGGACCCTGCTCGACCAGGCCGCCGTCGCCCGCGATGCCGACGACGCCGACAAGGCCCGCGAGCTGTTGCAGCAGGCCATCGCCAGCAACCCGCGGGAAGTCCAGGGCCACCTCAACCTCGCTGCCCTGCAGGCCAGCGAAGGCCAGTTCGAACGGGCCGAAACCACCTATCGCCGCGCCCTGAGCCTGGACGCCGGGCATCCCGACGGCCTCACCGGCCTGGTCGGGGTGCTCGCGCAGAGCGGCAAGCTGACGGAAGCGCAGCGGGTCATCGACAACCTCAGCGATGCCCAGCGACAGCGCCTGGGAGACATGAGCAAGCTGCGCGCGGCGATCGCCGTCGGCCAGGCCAAGGATGCCGAGCGCCGTGGTGACCTGGCAGGCGCGCGCCAGGCCCTGGAAGACGCGGTGCGCGACGACCCGCGCAACCCGTGGACGCGCTCCGACCTGGCCGAGCTGTACCTCAAGACCGATTCCGCCAACAAGGCCCGGCAGACCATGGACGAACTGGTCCAGGCCAACCCGGAGCAGGCCGATGCCCTGTACGCCGGCGCGTTGTTTGCCAGCCGCCAGCAACAATGGCAGAAGGCCGGGCAACTGCTGGCGAGGATTCCCGTCAGCGAGCGCAGCACCGCGATGCGCAGCCTCGCCGATGAAATCGAACTGCGCCAACTCGCCGTCCAGGCTTCGGAACTGGCCAAGCAGGGCAAGCGCAGCCAGGCAATGAACCTGCTGCAGCGCGCCGAAGGCGGCGTCAGCGGCAGTCCGGACCTGTATGCCGCACTGGCCGGCGCCTATATCGATATCGGCTACACCGACCGCGCGGTCGGCCTGCTGCGCAATGCCATCGCCCAGAGCGCCAAGCCCACCCCGGCGCTGCGCATCGCCTATGGCGGCGCTCTGCTCAAGGCTGGCGACGACGTCCAGGTCAGCCAGATCCTGCGCGAAGTACGCGGTATGCCGCTGAGCGTGGCCGAGCAGCGCAGCTACGACGACCTGCTGTTCCAGTACACCGTACGCCAGGCTGACCTGCTGCGGGAAAAAGGCGACCTCGTGGCCGCCTACGACACCCTCGCCCCGGCCCTGGCCCAGCGCCCGGAGGACGCCCAGGCGGTGTCGTCGCTGGCGCGCATGTACCTGGAAAACCGCAACCCGCAGAAAGCCGTCGATCTCTATCAACCGCTGCTCGCCAGCCAGGCGGACAACGCCGATGTGCAGATGGGCGCGGCCCTGGCCTACCAGCAGAATGGCCAGACCGCCAAGGCCGAAAGCGCCATCGAGCGTGGCCTGCAACTGGCCCCGGAAAACCCGCAGGTACTGACCACCGCCGCGGCCTGGTACCGCAGCCGCGGCAAGCTGGCCAAGGCCGAATCGCTGTATGCCCAGGCCCTGGCCCTGCAAGCGCCGAAGGAAGAATTCGTCGACAACCCGTTCGGCCGTGCCATCGCCGCCAACCCCTTCGTCGGCCAGCCCGGCCAGCGCAAGGCCTCGCGCCTGGGTGACATGGCCCTGAACGAGATTCCCGAACCGGCCCGGGTGCAAGGCAAGCGCCGCGCCAGTGCCAGCGAAGAACGTGACAGCGAACGCTTCGACGAACCGCTGCTGCTGGCCAGCCGCGACGACGAACCGGGCCTGCGCCGCAGCGCGCGTTCGGTGGACGAACCGGAACGGGCGGTGGTCAACCCGGACCCGCGTGCCGCCATCGAAAGCGAACTGGACAGCCTGCGCGAATCGCGCAGCCCGCAGATCAAGCAGGGCGTGACTGTTCGTGGCAACAACGGCGAGTCGGCACTGAGCAAGATCACCGATATCGAAACACCATTCGAGATCAGCTTCCCGGTGGGCGACGACCGCATGGCCGTGCGGGTGACGCCGGTGTCGCTGAATGCCGGGACCGTGCACCAGCCGAGCGGCGGCGACCTGCGCTTCGGCACCTCGGCCCTCGAACTCGGTGATGGCAGCATCGGCACGCAGAAGGATGCCGGGGTTGGCGTTGCCGTGGCCTACGAGATGCCGTCGCTGGGCCTGAAGACCGACCTCGGTACCACCCCGGTCGGTTTCCGCTACACCAACGTGGTCGGCGGCATCAGCCTGGACCGGCCGTTCGCCGAAAACAGCAACTTCCGCTACAACCTCAACCTGTCGCGCCGTGCGGTCAACGACAGCCTGTTGTCCTTCGCCGGCGCCCGCGACGCACGCAGCGAAGCCGAATGGGGCGGCGTCACCGCCAATGGCCTGCGCGGCCAGGTCAGCTTCGACAACCAGCGCTTCGGCACCTACGCCTATGCCGGCTGGGCCAAGCTGGTCGGGCACAACGTCGAGAACAACGCCCGCGCCGAACTGGGCAGCGGTATCTACTGGTACCTGTTCAACGACGAGGACGCGCGCCTGACCGGTGGCCTGAGCGTCTCGGCCATGCACTACGACAACAACCAGAGCTTCTTCACCTACGGTCACGGCGGCTACTTCAGCCCGCAGAACTTCTTCTCCATCGGCGTGCCGTTCAGTTGGGCACAGCGCGGTGCCGACTGGAGCTACCAGATCCAGAGCTCGCTCGGCGTGCAGCACATCGAGCAGGACGGCGCGCCGTACCTGCGCAACCGCAACAGCCAGGCAGCCCTCGAGGAGCTGGCCAGCAGCGGCGCCACGATCAACGGCGCGCCGATCAATACCCACTACGTCGACCAGAACAAGACCGGCATTGGCTACTCGCTGGGTGCCACCGGCGAATACCGTCTCGGCGGCGGCTTCTTCCTCGGCGGCGCCCTCGGCCTGGACAACGCCCGCGACTATCGCCAGTTCACCGGCGGCCTGTACCTGCGCTACCTGTTCGACGACGCCGGCGGCTCCATGCCGCTGCCGGTCAATCCGTACCGTTCCCCCTATTCGAATTAAGTCAAAGGAGACCATGACATGGCTGCTTCCCTACTCGCTGGCCTGAGCATCCTGATGATCGGCGACAGCCACCTGGCAACGCCCGACTACCTGATCAAAAGCCTGCACGACAACCTCGTGCAACAGGGCGCGCAGGTCCACACCCTGGGCGTGTGCGGCTCCAAGGCCGGCGACTGGACCAAGGTCGTGCCCGGCGAATGCGGCGGCGCCGAGCGGCGCAACAAGGACAAGGCGGTGGTCCTCGGCAACAAGGCCACCACCCAGCCGGTGGGCCAGCTGGTGGCCGCCGACAAGGCCGACCTGATCGTGGTGGTGATGGGCGACACCATGGCCGACTACACCAAGCCGGCCTTCCCCAAGACCTGGATCTGGCAGCAGACCACCCAACTGACCAAGGCGATCAAGGAAACCGGCGCCAAGTGCGTCTGGGTCGGCCCGGGCTGGGGCACCGAAGGCGGCAAGTACGGCAAGACCTACGCCCGCGTCGAAATGACCTCGAAGTTCCTCGCCGCCAACGTCGCGCCGTGCGACTACATCGACTCGCTGAGCTTCGCCAAGCAGGGCCAGTGGGCGACCATCGACGGCCAGCACTTCACCTCCATGGGCTACACCAGCTGGAGCAAGGCGATCACCGACGCGCTGCTGAAAACTCCGGCCGTGCAAGGGGCGAAGAAATGACCCCGCGCATCCTGCTCGCCCTGCCCCTGCTGCTGGCCAGCGCGGCCGCCAGTGCCGAAGTCGCCCTGTACCCCACCGGCCCCAGCGAAGACTCGGCGTTCCTGCGCTTCGTCAATGTCGCCCCCGGCGTGCTGAAGATGGAGGCCAGCGGCTCCAAGGCCAGTCTCGACCTGAGCGATGCGCGCAAGGTCTCCGACTACCTGTCGGTGCCGGCCAACAAGGCAATCAAGGGCACCCTCAGCCGCGCCGGGCAGACCTCGGCGCTGGACCTGCAGGTGGCGCCGGGCGAGTTCGCCACGGTGTTCGCCTTCGATGACGGCGGCAAGATCAGCCAGCGCGTGGTACGCGAGCAACCGGACGACTTCAACGCCCTGAAAGCCTCGCTGGCCTTCGTCAGCCTCGACCCGGCCTGCCAGGGTGCCAGCCTGCCCCCGGCGGGGCCCAATGCCGACCTGTTCAAGGACGCCGCCGACGGCAGCGTGCAGCGCCGCTCGATCAACCCGGTCAAGCTCTCGGTGCAACTGGTCTGCGCCAACACCAATGTCGGCAACCCGCTGGACCTCGGTGAGCTCAAGGCCGGCGAACGCTACAGCGTGATGCTTCTGCCGGGGGCCCAGGGCCCGCAGCTGCTGAGTACCACCGACACGCTGGCCAACTGACAGGACGTCCGCCGCACCATGGTCTTCGCCTCGCTGGAATTCCTCACGCTGTTCCTGCCGCTGTTCATGCTGGTCTATGCACTCAGCCCGGACCGCAGCCGCAACCTGGTGCTGCTGCTCGGCAGCTGGCTGTTCTATGGCTGGTTGAGCCCGCTGTTCCTGCTGCTGCACGTGGTGCTGACGGTGATCGCCTGGGCCGGCGGCCTGGCGGTCGACCGCAGCCGCGAGGACGGCCGCGGCCGGGTGCGCCTGCTGGCGGCGCTGATCGTGCTGAACACCCTGGTGCTGTGCTGGTACAAGTACGCCAACATCCTCGCCGCCACCTACAACGAGCTGATCAGCCACTACGGCTATCTGCCGATGGAGTGGCAGCGGGTGGCACTGCCGGCGGGGCTGTCGTTCATCGTGTTGCAGGCGATTTCCTATCTGGTCGATGTACATCGCCACACCGTGCCGGTGGAACGCAGCCTGCTCAACTTCGCCACCTACATCTCGATGTTCGGCCACTCCATCGCAGGTCCCATCATTCGTTATGACTGGGTACGCCGCGAGCTGAACCTGCGCTACTTCAACTGGCAGAACTTCTCCCTCGGCGCGCGGCGCTTCATGGTCGGCCTGTGCATGAAGGTGCTGGTGGCCGATACTCTTTCGCCGCTGGTGGACGTGGCCTTCCATCTGGACAACCCATCGTTCCTCGACGCCTGGCTGGGTTGCCTGGCGTATTCGCTGCAACTGTTCTTCGACTTCGCCGGCTACAGCGCCATGGCCATCGGCCTGGGCCTGATGCTCGGCTTCCACTTCCCGGAAAACTTCAACCGGCCGTACCTGGCCAGCAGCATCCAGGACTTCTGGCGGCGCTGGCACCTGTCGTTGTCCAGCTGGCTGCGCGACTACTTGTACATCGCCCTGGGCGGCAACCGCTTCGGTACCTGGAACACCTACCGCAACCTGTTCCTGACCATGGCCATCGCCGGCCTGTGGCACGGCGGCGACAGCTGGAACTACCTGCTCTGGGGGTCGGCGCATGGTGTTGCGCTGTGCGTCGACCGGGCCTGGAGCCGCTCCAGCCTACCAGCGATTCCCAAGGTGTTGTCGCATACCCTGACCCTGCTGTTCGTCTGCCTGGCCTGGACCCTGTTCCGCGCCCCGGACTTCGCCACCGCCACGGCCATGTATGCCGGCCAGTTCGGCCTGCATGGCTTCGCCCTCGGTGAAGCCCTGTCTGCGACGGTGCGCCCGGCGCATGCCCTGGCAGCGGCGCTGGGGGTGTTCTGCATCATCGCGCCGCTGTTCCAGGCGCGTCTCGAACGACGTTTCGGTCACAGCCCGCTGTACACGCTGCTGGCTGCCCTCTGGCCCGTGGCCGGTTTCCTCCTGGCGTTCTCGTTGATCGCCAGCCGTGATGCCGTGCCCTTCCTGTACTTCCAGTTCTGATGACGACCAAGACCCCTCCTCCGTCCACGGCGCCGACGCCACCGAGCGACATCGCCCTGCGTACCAGCCCGCTGGCCGGCGTCACCCTCGCCGTGTTTCTGGCGGGCGGCCTGTTGTCCTGTGGCTGGCTGCTGGCCAGCGGCAAGCTGCAACTGCTGCCGGACAAGGCGCTGTCCAACGATGCCGTGCTGGAAGGCGAAATCACCCACCGCATCGCCAAGGAGCTGGCCAAGGCGCCGCTGCCGGAGCATGCCGCGCAGCTGGAGCGCGGCGGCAGCTGGCTGGCGCTCGGCGACAGCGGCCCGCGGGTGCGCCAGGGCTGCCCGGGCTGGCTGTTCATCAGCGATGAACTCAAGCTCAACCGGCATGCCGCGGACAACGCCCGGGCGAAGGCCCAGGCGGTGATCGCCCTGCGTGATCAACTGAAGAAACGCGGAATCGATTTGCTGGTCAGCGTGGTGCCGGACAAGAGCCGTATCGCTGCCCGCCAACTGTGCGAACTACCGCGTCCAGCCAGCCTGGAGCCGCGTATTGGTGATTGGACTGCGGCGTTGCAGACGGCCGGCGTATCGGTGCTGGACCTCACCCCTGCCCTGCAACCCCTGGGTGCCGAGGCCTTCCTGCGCCTCGATACCCACTGGAGCGAAGCCGGTGCCCGGGCGGCGGCGCTGGCGATTGGCGAGAAGATCCACGGCCTCGGTTTCGAAGCCACGCCCAAGCGCGAGTTCAGTGTCAGCCAGCAAGCCCCGGCAGTGCGGCCCGGTGACCTGGTGCGCCTGGCCGGGCTCGACTGGTTGCCGGCGCAGTACCAGCCGCCCCAGGAGCAGGTGGCGGCTTCGGTCATCGCCGAGCAGACCCCGGAAGCGGATAGCGGCGGCGACAGCCTCGACGACCTGTTCGGCGACGACAACCTGCCCAACGTGGCGCTGATCGGCACCTCGTTCTCGCGCAACTCCAACTTCGCCGGGTTCCTGCAGCAGGCACTGGCAGCGCCGGTGGGCAACTTCGCCAAGGATGGCGGCGAGTTCTCGGGCGCGGCCAATGCCTACTTCGCCAGCCCGGCGTTCGCCCAGACCCCGCCGAAGCTGGTGGTCTGGGAGATTCCGGAGCGGGACTTGCAGACGGTTTATGGTGGGGATGTGGGGTTGGAAGGCCGGTAGCTGCCAGCCTGACACAGCAATGTCGAGGCTGAGATCCCTATCGCCGGCAACGCCGGCTCCCACAGGGTTCCGGGCCGGCCGCAGGATCCAGGTCAGGCACAAGAACCTGTGGGAGCTGGCATTGCCAGCGATGAGGCCCGCAAGGACAACCTGGCCAGCAAGATCTATGTCGAGACTGATGACCTCATCGCCGGCAGCGCCGGCTCCCCCAGGACTCCGAGCCAGCCGCTCGACCATGCGCTGCCCTACTCGCGAGAGGCACAATCTGGCATCGGCGCAGGCCCCCCTCCATGCCTCCAGAGACAATTCCGGTTGCTGCTGGAAACCGCGTCATGATCAGCTTCAGCACCTCAGGGCTGATTCAGCCTTGTTTCACACAGAGAGGCTTGCCATCAGCCATGCAGGCCTTGCAGCTTTTTTCGGCAGCCTCCGAGGCCGTGGCTATCTCCTTGTTGCGCCGGGCAACGTCCTGCTGCGTCGAGTCACCGTAAACAGGACGTCCCGTAGTGGGGTCCTTGAGATTGGCGATGGGCTCGTCCTTGACATAAAGCCGCCCGGGAATGTTCAGGATCGCTTTACGTTGTGATGGACAACGCATCGCGTCGAAACAATATCCATTGATGTATTCAGCGAACGCACCTGGAAAACGCTTCTCGCATTCTTCAACCCGCGTCTCAACGCCAGGCGACGAATCGTAACCAGCCGCGGAGCTCGCCGGCGTGAGCAACACATAGCCTGCAAACAGACCAGCCGCCAGGGATACCCTGCTCGTATTCATGAACGTGCTCCTCTTCGTGGCCTCCGGGAACTTGTTTTTGCGGGCCTTGCCCCTGATTGGATAGCCTGCGTCAGCACCGCACAACTGACAAAAATGTCAGTTCCGCCGAATGGCATCTTCCGGTTGAGCCAAACCATCCGTGCGGCACGGTCCAGGTAGGAGCGCGTCGGCCTTCGTTCGAGAGGTAAAGCCCCACCGGGGTGGGGCTCTCTTCCATGTCAGTTCCGACCATCGGCAAGAGGCAGGACACACAATGCAAAAGCCCCGCGATGCGGGGCCGAAAGTGTCAGTCGAGGCAGGTACCAGGGTGGCTGTCCGCGTCGAGATAACGCAGGGTCCAAGATGCCAACGGTAAGGGTGGTTGCTGCTGGAAAACCCTGGCCATGATCAGTTTCAGCGCCTCGGGATTGCGAATCGAGTCCACCCCGGCGCCGGGCCATGAAGCCGGCGTTTGCACCTGCCACCGCCCCTGCCCGTCACAAGTGGCCATGCGGAACCGGAAGGTGTAGTTGCTCGGAATGCCCATGCGCGGATCGCTGACCACCAGCGCATCACCGACCACGTCATAGCGCAGCCAGTCGCCGGTGAACCAGCGCAGGCGCTCGTACAACGGCGACCCCTCCAGCGCTTTCGCCGCATCCAGGTTCAGCGGTTGGCGCAGCCACTCTCGCCCAGACCCCGCCGAAGCTGGTGGTGTGGGAGATTCCGGAGCGCGATCTGCAGACGCCATACGTGGGTGACATCAGGTTGAAGTGAAGGACCCCGGTGTGCTGCACCGGGGTCCTTGGCTGATGGATGAATGCGGGCTCCTCAGGGCGACAGCTTCTCGTCCCCGGGGATGGGGCCGGCGGCGATCGAGATGAACGCCGTTTCGCCTTCCTGGGTCGGCAGGAACTTCTGCACCAGGGTGACGGGGCCTGTCTGGACATCGAGCACATGTCCCAGCGCATCCAGCAGCGCGTCATCGACCTGCCTGACGATGCCTTTGAACTGGGACTTCAACGTCTGGCCCAACTGCTTTGGCACCGGCACGCCGAAGGTGTCGCTCAGGCCCGCAACGCTCGCCGTGCTCGCCTGGGAGCCGACGAAGCCCGGCTTGATCGAGTCATAGACACCAGCCGCCTTGGCCTTGTCGATGTTCTCGGTCAGCCTGGCCAGCGCTTGGGTACGCAGCTTCTGCGCATTCATCAACTCCCTCGGGGTCTTGATGAACTTGACCGGGGGCCTGCGCATGGCCGGGCCACCGCGCGCCTTGAACAGGCTGGACAGCTTGGGTGCCGACTTCATGCCATGCACGGTCATCGCCACCCCTGCCGCTGAGCCGGCGAGACCGAATACCTGCCCCCAGGCTTCCAGGGTGCTGGCCAGTTCCGGGTCGCTGTCGGCAATGATGATCGAGGCCACGTCGAAGGCGAAGGAAACCGCCGACAGCGCAGTAGTGGCGACCGCCAGCAGGACCGACATCCCCGCAGTAAAGGGAGCGATCAGCACGCCAAGCGCACCCATCACTATGCGGAACGCTGTGCTGTGCATGGCCGGCTGGGCCTCCCAGCGGCTGTACTGGGCTACGACCTGATGCCCGCTGGGATCGTGATAGTTGACCGGGTCGCCCCTGCCGAACACATAACCCGCCACGCCGCCGGCATCGAACGGACTCCAGCTGTCCCAGGACAGGAAGCGCCCCCAGATAGGGTCGTAAAGGCGGTAGCCATTGCCCAGGTGGTAGAGCCCCATGCGGTTCAGCGGTTCGCCCTTGAAGCCGAGCCAGCTTGACGACTTGGTGCCCTTATAGCGCTTGCCGTACGGCTCGTAGCGGAACCAGGTGATCGCCTTGCTGGTGAGGTCGATGCTGGCGACCACCGTGCCATTGGCATCGCGCAGCTCGAAGGACCGACTGGTTGTGGCGTTGCTATTTGCGTCCTGCACAGAGATGGCGTCCTGCAGCAGACAGGCACGACTTTCGTTGCGCAGCACCAGGGTACGGCTGGCGAAGCCCTCGCTCTTGTCGCCGTCGTCCACCACCAGGGCATACACGCTGTCGCCACGGTAGTGGTAGGTGTCGGTCTTGTTGCCCAGGGTGCCGCCCCTGACCCGGCCTTCGCTGTCGTAGCTGAACACGTACTGGGCCATGTTGCGTTCAAGGTAGTAGCTCTTGACCTGACCATTGCCGTGGTAGCTGATGTTGCGCGAGCCATCCACCGTGAGGCTGCCCTTGGCGTCCCAGGTCTTTGCATCTCCCATGGGCGTGGCCGGCAGTGGCACCCCTATCGCGTATGGGTAGACGTGGGTTACCGGGCCGACCTTGGTCGAATCTTGATGGAAAACCCAGCGCGCCCCGGCCGTGAGCTCCAAACGTTCTGTGACGTTACCCAAGGCGTCGCTGGTATAGAAGAACAGCTGCTCGTCGCCGCCGCTGACGCAGATCGCCGAACTGGAAGCCGTCCATCGGCTCAGGCGCAACGCGGCATCGTATTCGTAGCTGTCGCTGTACAGCTCGCCCTTGACATTCTTCATGAGAGTCTTGTCCAGACGCCCGTCGGCCAGCAGCGTGCGCTCCAGGATCAAATCATCGATTCCCGCGCACTTGAAGGTCCGCCTGATCTCCTGGCCCAGTTCGTCATAGACGTAGCTCACCGTCATTACCAAGTTGTCCTTCAGCGACTTCACCGTTTCGCTGCTCAGCAAGCCGTTATCGGCCCAGGTGAGACGGGTCTCGCAGTGTTCGCTGGACATCCCCACCAGCCGATTGAAGAAGTCATAGTCGTACTGGGTGGTTGCACCGGTCAGGTCGGTGAAGCGCTGCAACCGACCTGCACTGGTGAAGACCAGCGTCGAGCTCTTCGCGGCCTTGTCCTTGCCCAGGGTCTGGGTATAAGTGCGCGTGCTTTTGTCGATGCTGCTGGAATAGTCGGCCAGCGCGGTCGGCGCGGCTCCCGCCGTCTTCAGACTGGCCTTGGTGGAGGCACCGCTGTAGCTGAACTCGGTTTTCGTGCCATTGACCTCGCGGCTCGCCACCCGTCCCAGCAAATCGACCTTCTGGCTTCCCAGCGTCAATGAACGGGTGCCTTGCTTGACGCGGCTTTCAACCGCTACCTGGGCTGGGCTGGCGCCGAAGACATTTTCCAGGGTGACGCCGTTGCAGGTGGTGGTGCACAAGCGCCCTGTCGCGTCGTAGGTATAGGTCGATTCCGCGCCTAGCTTGGGCGTGGCCTTGCTCAACTGGCCATAAGCATCGTACTTGTAGTCGATCCTGTCGCGCTCGGTTGCCTTCCCGGACTCGTCGAGCGCCAGGTAGCGCACCGCCTTCAACTGCCCATCCGCAGACAGGCTGCGCTCGATCCTGCTGCCGCCGACGCCCTTGGTGAAATACTGCTGCAGGTAGGTGGTGCCGGCGGCATCGAACTCACGGTCCAGGGTAAAGTCGCCCTGGGTGAAACGCTCGCCACGCTTGCTCGGCGTCACTACCTGGGCCACCCTGGTTTCCTTGCCTGCGGCATCGGTCAACGAATGCACCGCCGTGCGCGCGCCGGTGACTTCGTCCCAGCTCCAGGTGGTCTTGCGGGTCGCGACTTTCTGGTTGTCCTTGCCGTTGTGCTTGCCATAGTCCGTTTCGCAGTGTTCATTCACCCGTCCGATGCTGTCGTAGGTCCAGGTATCGGTCACCAGGAACTTGCCCCCGAGCTCGGCCCATGCCTCGATCTTGCGCCCCAGGGCATCCCGCACAATGCGCGTGGTACTGCCATCCTCGACCAGATCGGAGGTTACGATCAAATTGCGCCCCAGCGTGCAGGTGGTCTTGCGCTGCTCGGTGCCGTCCATGCTGACCGTTTCGCTGACGAGATTGCCCTGCGGGTCGTAGGTGTAGGCTGTCTTGACCCCTGCGGTGTCGACGTTTTCGTATAGCCGCCCGGTGTTGCGCGAGCGGATCTGGCTGGAGACGATATCAGTCTCTCCGGGGCTGGAGACCGTGGTCGTGATAGTCACCAGGCCAGCGTTGTCCTTGACATAGGCGTAGGTGAACCGGGTAGTGCGCGCCGAACCCTCGAGCAGCTTGCCATCAGCATCCAGTTGTACCGTCTTGACTGACTTGACCGTGCCATAGCCGGCCGCATCGGCATCGATGTGATACTCGAAGGTCTCCAGGGACATGGAGGCCGCTTTCCAGCTATTGAGCCTGAAGCCTTCGCCATTGACCTTGCTCTGCGCCTCCAGGCTCTTCTTGAGTTCGGCCAGGGTTTGCTGATAACCCTTTTTCTCTTCGCCGCTGGTTTTCGCTATCTGTTCTCCCAGGCTGTCAATGAATGCCTGGGCGGCAGCCGTAGCGACCTTGAGCTGTTCCGCCGTGACATCGACCTTGACCACATCGGGCTGCAGAATCGTCAGCTTTTGGGTCATCAGCACACGGTCGTCGACCTTGCCGTAACCGAAGAAGGTCAGGCGCACCGCCTGTTCCTTGCCATCGACCTTGCTGCACACCAGCTCCGACTCCACATCGCCATACAAGGGCCTCTCGCTGCCGCAGTGCGTGATGTCCACTGGCAGGTTGAAGGCCGTCTTCGCATAGTCGTTGTTGGCGGGTTCCATCTCCACCGTCGTGTCGATGCGGGTGCCCCAGGTGAGACCGCCCTTGCCACCAACGAAACACACGCCGACAGGATTGAAGTAGTCGAGCGTCATGAATACGATGCCGAACAAGCTCCAATCCTGCTCCTTTACCTCGGTCTCGGTGACGCGGAACTGCTGGTAGTTGTTGAAGTAGGTCAGGTAGGTGACCTGGCCATTCTCATTGCGCTGGAGCGGACAGCCATTGGCATCGGTCATCATGCTCTTTTCATCGACGAGAACACCGCCCGCCCAGGTCCTGTTATGGGAGACGAGGCATTTGTTGTCGGTGTCGAGGCTTTGGCTGTTGTAGGTATGGCCAACTGCATTTTCGCAGCCATGGCCTTCACGCAGAGATTCTCCATTGACGAACGAATGTCGTCGCAGGACGGCGGTTCTTGGTGACGCCTTGCTGAAATAGCCGGTGAACGTAGTGCTGGTGGCGGCATAGTGATATTCATGCACAACTTCATCGACCCCCTCCCCTGGCCAGATCACATGGCGGCTGACTCTGCCCTTGCTATCGTATTCGAGGGTTTCACGGTAGGTGGATTTATCGGTTTCAGTTTTCTTGTCGACGGTAAATGCGTGCTGTTTCTCAACCTGGATGCTCAACAGCCGTCCGGAATCGTCCTTGGTAATGGTGTAACGAACTTTGCCGGCCGTGTAGAACCCGTCAACTTCAAAAACGTATTGATCAACTCCGGGTGGAGACAAGTCACAAGATATCTCCTCCGAACCAGAACCGGGGAATAATTTTATAGATTCTATGTCTTTATACTGACCCTCAGGCGTGGTTCCCTCCAGCGAAAGAGAGGTCGAAATTAACGTCTCAGAGTCGCTCCCTCTTATTATCTGCTTAAGCGAACCTCCTTCGTACTGGAAACTCAGAAATCTACCTGAAGGTGCACGATAGCGAGACTGATGGAGAGTTGTGGCGCGCTTAAGCTGGGAAAAGTCAACATACCTCCCTGTATTGTAAAATCTTTCCACAACCCCACTCTTATGGAAGACGCTGTATCCCATATGGGCGGCGATGTCTTCTCCGAGCAGGTCAGTTTCTGAAAAGATATCCTCAAAAGAATTGACTTTGACGATGAAGTCACCGCAGTTCAGCCATTCATTTTCATCACTAACCGCAACCTGCCGACCATCAACCAATGTCAGGAACACCTTTCCTTCCTCGTCGAATTTCCAGGTCGTGCCCGTATTATTCGCCCCACCTACCTGTAGGTGCACACCAGCACTCACGCTATAGGACAACCCGACCTTATAGGGGTGGCTAAAACTGTCATCGGCAAACAGCTCAGCCACCGAAATCTGCAACTTCGCCTGGCCAGTTCTGACATCCACGGAAATATATTTCCGTGCATCCCACTGATCGAACAACGCCTTGGCATCGTTGCCCATACTCGGATACTGCCGTGGCGGATCCGCCGTTACCACGCATTCCACCACCAATCCGGAGTTCTTCGGCGTCCAGAAGCGGTTGGCATTCGCCTTGGCCACCGGCACCATCATGAACTTGGTACGGTCTTCCTCTCCGCCCCTGATGAAGCGGCTCTGGTCGTTGATCTGCTTCGCACAATCCTCGGTCCAGTGCGCCTGGCTTTCACGCCCAAGCTTCGGCACAAACAGGAAACTCTCGAAAATCCGCCCGGTGGTATTGCCCTTGACGATGATCGTGACCTTCTCATCGAGCGCCAGGTCGTGGCTCCCGATCAATTCGCCCTGCTCCCAGTTCGCCGGGCTATGCAGCGTGGTGAAGCCGCGCACATTGTCCGTGCAGGCCCACAGTTTGTTGAGGCGATTGCTGGCCAGGGGCTCGGGCCGTTCATTGGCTTTCCTCTCGCCCGCGACAATCAGCTGGGTGTTGGCATTGATCCTCACGGCCAGGTCATTCGGCGCCAGCGAGCTGCTGGTGCGGCCGGCATTCGGCACGAAGTCGAACTCGTGCAGGACCTGCTCGGTGCTGTCATCCAGCACGTACACCATGCAGCGCTCCGTGGCCCCAAGCTCCCGTTCCTGCGAGATAGAGCCAATTTCCTTCAGCGCGCTGATGGTCCAGCTCACCTTCAACCCCGATCCGCTCGGCATCCAGATCACGTTGGTCCGGGCATTTTCCGCCGGTTCGATGGTCTTCTTCGCGCTGTCCTTGAGTCCGGCCTTGAGATAGAGACTGTGCTGGTTCAGGTGCCTGGCCAGGTCGCAGGCCCATTGCGCCGCCTTGAGCCGGGCCGGGTCGGGGATAAAGGTCGTCGCTTCGCAGAAGCTAGCGCTCTTCGCCGTCGTGACCATCACCGTGATGCCCTGCCCCGCCGTCAGGTCTGCCGTGGCTTCCAGCTTGCAAGCCTCACCCCAGTTGTCCAGGTGCAGTGCCGTGGTGAAGGTGCGCAGGTCAGGCAGGCGATGGCTGATGCCATTGCTGCTGGCCTGGGCATGGCTGGAGGAGGCATTGATCTGGCTGACCAGGTCCGCCGGCCATTGCTCTTTGGTCAGGCGTCCGGTCGTGGTCGTCAGTGTGATCTTGTCCAGCAACCGGTCGGCGACATCGTCAAAGGCAAAAAAGGTCACCCGCTCGCCCGCCACCGCATCGCGATCGGCGAGGATCTTGCCGGCATCCTTCAACGAGAGAATCGTCCGGGTTACCTTCAGATCAACGTTGGCAGGCAGCCAGATGAAGTTCTCGTTCTTGTTCTCGATCGGCGTAATCGAGTGATCGTTCTGCGTGCCGGCCCGCAAGAACAGGCTGGTGCTGTTGATATGGCCACACAGGTCCTCGGCCCACTGGGCGCCGAGAAGCCGCCTGTTGCCGGGGGTGAAGGTCAGGACCTCGAGGGATTCGCCGTTCTTGCTGCGCACATCCAGCCGGTAAACCGTACCCGCCGGCAGCGCCGTGTCGGCATGGAGCCTCACCTGCTTACTGGTGCTCCAGTTGTTCCTGTGGGGCACGGTGGTCACCACCACCAGCTCGCGGGAACCGACGCGCCAGTACTTGTTCTCGTGCCCGCTCCGCAGAACCTCCCAGCCGTCATCACCGGCTACTCCGGCGCGGATCAGGGCGGAGTGGTTATTGATGTGATGACAGAAATCTTCGACCCAGAGGTACCGGTCGCTGCAACCGGGCAAAGGCTCGAAGGTGATCTGTTCGAGCAAGGTATCCAGGGCTTTGTCGAACACGCTCAGGGTCACCTTCTCGCCGTCCGCCAGGTCGCGCCCCGACCAGACTTCGCCCAGTTCAGTGAGGTGATGCACCAGGTCGATCGACCAATCTCCTTCACCCGTCTCCGGCAAGTCGTTCGCCTCGTCGAGCGTCCAGCTCACCTTGAAATCAGCATTGAACGGGATCCAGAACCAGCTCTTTGCTATCTCCCATGTGGGTTCGATCAGGCTGCCGTTCTTGGCACCCGCACGCACATAGCGGCTGGTGTTGTTGATCTCGATGGAGAAATCCTTGGTGCACAGGCCACGCGTGCTGCGCCCAGGCTTTGCCGTGAAGCTGACGGTTTCCAGCAATTGGCCTTTCGAATTGCGCACCTTGAGCTTGAGGACGGAGCCCGCCTTAAGGTCCTCGACAAGACCAATGCTGACCCGTTTGTCGATGGGCCAGTTGTTGGTACGTGCCGTCGTGGTGATGACCTGCACGTCCCGCTCGGTGGTGCCCCAGAACTTGTTGCGATAGCCGCTGCTCAGGATCTCCAGCTTGCCACTCGCCAAAACACCAGCACGGATCAGCTGCAGTCCGGTGTTGACCTGCTCGCACAGGTCCATTACCCAGATCATCTGCTCCAGGCGACCCGCCTTGGGCACGAAGGTGATCTGCTCCAGCAAGGTCTGCGACGCCTTGTCGAACACACTGACCGTGACCCGCTCGCCCTCGGCCAGGTCGCGCCCCGACCAGACTTCGTCCAGTTCCGTCAGGGCGCTCGACAAATCGAGCACCCAGCTCACCTTGAAATCGGCGTTGAACGGGATCCAGATCCAGTTCTTGCCGTTCCCCCCGGTGGGTTCGATCAGGCTCTCGGACTTTGCACCAGCCCGCACATAGAGGCTGCTGTTATTGATCTGGATCGCGAAATCCTTGGCACAGAGCCCGGCGCTATTACGTCCGGCAGCGGCCTTGAAGCTTACGGTCTCCAGGAGCTCGCCCTTCCCGTTGTGTACCTTCATGTGGAGGGTGGCCCCCACCAGGACCTGCTCGTGGAGGTCGATATTCACTCGCTTGTCGGTGGTCCAATTGTTGGTACGTGCCGTGGTGGTGACAACCTGCACATCACGCTGGGTGATACCCCAGAATTTGTTTCGATAACCGCTTTCGCGGATCACCCACTCGCCATTTTCGGCATCACCGGTACGAATCAGCTTCGAATCGGCATTGACCTGCTCGCACAGGTCCGTCACCCAGGCCATCTGGCCCAGGCGACCCGCCTTGGGCACGAAGGTGATCTGTTCCAGCACGGTCTGCGTCGCCTTGTCGAACACGCTCACCGTGACCCGCTCGCCCTCGGCCAGGTCGCGGCCCGACCAGACTTCGCCCAGCTCGGTCCAGGCGCTTGACTGGTCGATCGACCAGCTCACCTTGAAATCGGCGTTGAACGGCGTCCAGATCCAGTTGTAACCATGCTCCCACATGGGCTCGATCAGGTGTGTGGACTTCCGGCCAGCCCGTACGTACAGGCTGGTGTTGTTGATCTCGGTGGCGAAATCCTTGGCGCACAGACCGATACTGCTGCGGCCGGGCCGGGACTTGAAGCTGACGGTTTCCAGCAACTGGTCTTTCGCGTTGTGCACCTTGAGCTGGAGGATGGAGCCGACCTTGAGGTCTTCGGTGAGGTTGATCTGGACCCGTTTGTCGGTGGTCCAGTTGTCGGCGCGGGCGGTCGTGGTGATGACCTGCACGTCACGGGCAGTGACACTCCAGTATTTGTTGAGGTAACCACTGTTCTTGATTTCCAGCTTTTCGCCCGCTAGCTGAACACCGGCACAAACCAGCTTGAACTGGGCATTGACCTGCTCGCACAGGTCCGTCACCCAAGTCATTTGCTCCAGGCGCCCGGCCTTGGCCACGAAGGTGGTCTGCTCCAGTACGGTCTGGGTAGTCTTGTCGAACACGCTCACCGTGACCCGCTCGCCCTCGGCCAGGTCGCGACCCGACCAGACGTCGCACAGTTCCGTCCAGGCGCTCGACTGGTCGAGCGTCCAGCTCACCTTGAAGTCGGCGTTGAATGGAATCCAGATCCAGTTCTGCGCTTTTTCCCAACCGGGATCGATCCGACTGCCGTCCTTGGCGCCGGCCCGCACGTAGAGGCTGCTGTTGTTGATCTCGATGGCGAAATCCTTGGCGAACAGCCCGAGCGTGCTGCGGCCGGGCGTCGACTTGAAACTGACGGTCTCCAGCAACTGGCCCTTGGCGTTGTGCACCTTGAGCTGGAGGACGGAGCCTATCTTGGCGTCCTCGTTGAGGTCGATGCAGACCCGCTTGTCGGTGGTCCAGTTGTTGGTACGTGCCGTCGTGGTGATGACCTGCACGTCACGCTCGGTAATGCCCCAGAACTTGTTGAGATAGCCGCTGGCCTGGGTCTCCAGCTTGCCGCCGGTCTTGACGCCGGCAGCGATCAGCTTGAGCTGGGCATTGACCTGCTCGCACAGGTCCATCACCCAGGTCATCTGGCCCAGGCGCCCAACCTTGGCCACGAAGGTGGTCTGCTCCAGCACGGTCTGGGTAGTCTTGTCGAACACGCTCACCGTGACCCGCTCGCCCTCGGCCAGGTCGCGGCCTGACCAGACTTCGCCCAGATCCGTCCAGGCAGTCGATTGATCGAGCGTCCAGCTCACCTTGAAATCGGCGTTGAACGGCATCCAGATCCAGCTATCCGATCTTTCCCAAGTGGGCTCGATCAGGTGTTTGGACCTGGAGCCAGCCCGCACGTAGAGGCTGGTGTTGTTGATCGCGATGGCAAAATCCTTGGTACACAGCCCCCGCGTGCTGCGGCCCGGCGTCGACGTGAAGTTGACGGTTTCCAGCAATTGGTCCTTCGCGTTGTGCACCTTGAACTGGAGGGTGGAGCCGGGCAGGACATCCTCGGTGAGGCAGAACCCCACGCGCTTGTCGGTGGGCCAGTTGTCCTGGCGTGCCGTCGTGGTAATGACCTGCACGTTACGCGAGGTGGTACTCCAGAATTTGTTGCGGTAACCGCTATCGCGGATTACCCACTCGCCGTTGTCTCCGTCACCGGCATGAATCAGCTTGAGTTGGGCATTGACCTGCTCGCACAGGTCCATCACCCAGGTCATCTGACCCAGGCGCCCGGCCTTGGCCACGAAGGTGGTCTGCTCCAGCAGGGTCTGGGTAGTCTTGTCGAACACGCTCACCGTGACCCGCTCGCCCTCAGCCAGGTCGCGCCCCGACCAGACTTCGTCCAGCTCCGTCCAGGCACTCGACTGGTCGAACGTCCAGCTCACCTTGAAGTCGGCGTTGTACGGAATCCAGATCCAGCTATCGTCTGTCTCCCAGTTGGGCTCGATCAGGCTTCCGGACCTGGAGCCGGCCCGCACGTAGAGGCTGGTGTTGTTGATCTCGGTGGAGAAGTCCTTGGTACACAGCCCGCGCGTGCTGCGCCCGGGCCTGGACTTGAAGCTGACGGTTTCCAGCAACTGGCCCTTGGCGTTTTCCACCTTGAGCTGGAGGATGGAGCCGACCTTGACGTCCTCGGCAAGGCCAATGCTGACCCGCTTTTCGGTGGTCCAGTTGTTGCTGCGGGCCGTCGTGGTGACGACCTTCACCTCACGGGCAGTGATGTCCCAGAACTTGTTGAGATACCCGCTGGCCTGGATCTCCAGCTTGTCGCCCACCTGAACGCCGGCACGGATCAGCTTGAGCTTGGCATTGACCTGCTCGCACAGGTCCATCACCCAGGTCATCTGCTCCAGGCGACCGGCCTTGGGCACGAAGGTGGTTTGCTCCACTACGGTCTGCGATGACGCGTCGAACACGCTCACCGTGACCCGTTCACCTTCGGCCAGATCACGGCCCGACCAGACGTCGCCCAGCTCTATCCAAGTATTGGCCATTGCGCAAGCTCCTCGAACGGGCATCGGAGGACGGTTGCGGGAGGCATCGTCGGGCCGACGCGAAACCACAGGAAAGGGAGAGATGCGCTTTACGGTAGTGAGCGGGAACGGGCTGCACAACTGACAAAAATATCAGGTGCGTGGATTGCCAAAGGCTGCTATGGGCTATGGATTCGGCGCCCGCTCAGGGCGAGCTGTCGCATCCGGCTGGTGTGCCAGCGCCGTCGAGATAGCGCGCCGTCCATGCCTGCAGTGGCAATGCCGGCTGCTGCTGGAAAATCCTCGGCAGGATCAGCTTCAGCGCCTCGGGATTACGGATCGAGTCCACCCCGGCGCCCGGCCAGTTGCTCGGCGTCTCCGGCTGCCAATGCCCCTGCCCGTCGCAACCGGCCATACGGAAGCGGAAGGTGTAGTTGCCCGGAATGCCCATGCGCAGATCGCTGACCACCAGCGCATCACCGACCACGTCATAGCGCAGCCAGTCGCCGGTGAACCAGCGCAGGCGCTCGTGCAGCGGCGAGCTCTCCAGCGCTTTCGCCGCATCCAGGTTCAGCGGTTGGCGCTGCCATTCTGGCGGGTCGTCGTCGAACAGGCCGCTGACGCCTTCGTAGTAATGACCATCCGGGGTTTTCGCGATCACCCGCCATAGCAGCGTGTTGAACGGCATGGGCACAGCGCGCAGTTGCGTCACGTCGATCTGCTGGGCGCGCAACGCGGCATGGAAGCGCTGTTCGGCAAGGTTCTTCGACAGCAGGCCGAAGCCCAGGTACGCCGTGCTCAGCAGCAGCAAGCCACCGAGCAGTACCGGCGCCCGCCCGGAGAAACCCTTGACCGCGGCGTAGATCACCCCGAGCAGCAGCGGCACGGTGTACAGCGGATCGATGATGAACACCGCCGCCCAGCTTTGCGGTACCGGCTGCAGCGGCCAGAACAGCTGGGTGCCGTAGACGGTGAAGGCATCCAGCAGCGGATGGGTGATCAGCACCAGCCACAGCGCCAGGAACAACCGCGGGCCGCTGTAGCCGGCATCGGGCCGACGCCGGCGCACCACCAGCAGGGTCAGCCAGGTCAACAGCAGCGCCAGGCCGGTAAGCACGAACAGGGAATGGGAGAAACCCCGGTGGAAGGTCATGGACGACACGGGGTCGGCGTAGCGGATCAGCACATCGAGGTCCGGCAGCGTCGCCAGCGCGGCCCCGTACAACAACGAACGACGGCCTTGTACCTTGCCGAGCAGCGCGCCCTGGATGGCGCCGCCCAAAACGGCCTGGGTCAATGAATCCAACGGCGTGCCCTCGTGATGGCGAAAGCACCGATCCTAGAGCGGCGCGCGGCAAGCCACAAGCGGCTCAGTCCAGAACGACGTGCGGCAGGAAGCGGCTGGTGTCCTTGGTGATCAGACTGTCGTCCTCGCGAATGCCGATCCCCGAGGCCAGGTCGCCGATCACCCAGGATCCGATCAGGGTGTAGCTGTCGCCGAAGCGTGGCAAGGGCGCGAACTGCTGGAGGATATAAGGTGCATCAGTGTAGGGACCGTCCGCCTCCAGCAACTCGCCGTCACGGGTGCGCAAGGCGATGTTCGCGCCTTCGCGGGAGAAGTACGGCTTGCGCACCCAGCCTGGCCTCACCGCACGCTGCGGCTCGCGGTCGACGAAGGTCGGCAGCAGGTTGGGATGGCCCTGGTTGAACTCCCAGAGCAAGGCCAGTACCCCCTTGTTGCTGATGATCGATTTCCACGCCGGCTCGACGAACTGGGTGTCACAGCCCGGCACCGCCTTGCCGAACGGCTCCAGGAAGATGTGTTCCCAGGCATGCAGCTTGAACAGGCGCTGGATCCACTGACCGTCAAGGTCGACGAAACGTCCGCCACGCAGACCGATGTCCTCGATATCGATATGTCGCGCGTCGATACCGGCATGGCGTGCCATGCGGCGCAGGAAATCGGTGGTGCCACGGTCCTCGACCGAGCCGGACATGGCCGAGAAGTGGAACGGCGCATCCGCGGGAAACGCGGAGAACGCCTGCACCAGGTCTTCGGCGATGCTGTTGAACTGGGTGGCCGAGGCTGGCAACACCCCGGCGGCAATCCGGTCTTCCAGCCACAGCAGTTGTACCGAGGCGGCCTCCAGCAGGCTGGTCGGGGTGTCGTAGTTGGCCTCGATGCACTTGGCCGGCCCCTGGCCGTCATAGCTGAAGTCGAAACGACCATAGAGGTGCGGATGCCCTTCGCGCCACGAATCACGGACCAGATCGAAGAACGCCGGCGGAATCGCCAGGCGGCTCAACAGCTCTTCGCTCGCCACGACCCGTTCCACCGTGTCCAGGCACATTTCGTGGATCTCGCGGGTCGGTGCTTCGAGGTCGCGACTGATCTGCGCCTCGCTGAACTGGTAGTAGCCCCGTTCGTCCCAGTAACGTTCGCCGTCGATGGTGTGAAAGTCGAAACCCTCGCCTTCGACGATGCGTTGCCAGTCAGGACGTTCCGCGATACTGATCTTCTTCATCGTACCCGGTCCTCAGCCGCCGAAGCCGGAGCTCTTGCCGCCCCAGCCGCTGCGCGCCGTGGCCTGCTGGCCGAAGCCACCGCGGGACAGGTTGGAGCTGATGCTGGAACCGTTGGTTCCCGAGCGGAAGGTCGAATTACTACCCGAACCCGACGATCCGGCAGAACCGTAACCACCCGAGCCACTGGTCTGCTCGTCACGCTCCTGGTAGCGCTGCGGCTGGATCGAGCGACTGAAGGTCTTGCCCTGCTCTATCTGCCGGGCCAGCGTCGAGGCCTGGTAGATGCCACGGGAATCGCGGTTCTGGTAGATCGGTTTCGACTGGTAGCGCGGCGCGCTGCGGCTGCTCATGGCGTTGCCGATCAGCACGCCGGCGAGGATACCGGTGGCCACCCTCTCGGCCCCGCCGAAACGCGCCGCATCCTGCTGGGCGTGCAACTCGGCCTGCTCGAACTGGGACCGCGGCAGCTCACCGGACGTAGCCAGTTCGAAACCGGCCATCCTCGGCATGTACTTGCCATCGGACGTAAGCTGGCAGTAGTCCTCGACGAAATCGGCATCGCACGCAGTCTGGTCGTCGTAGACCGGGGCAACGCGATGGTGGTCGATCATGGCCTGGAAATAGGCTTCGGAACACAGGTCCACCGGGACCTTCGCCGCGGTGCAGGCCGGCACGCCCTTGAAGTGGTGCTTCACGGTGTAGGTGACATTCTGCTCTGAATCGCTGCAACCACTGATGGCCAGGGGCAAGGCGCCGAGCAGCAGGAGCTTGGAGCTACGGGGTCTCATGGTGTTCTCCTTGCGCTCAGACCGACGGGGTCATGCAGGCCGAGTTGAGCAGGCCTACGCTGATGGCCACGGCGGCGGCATAGATGGCCGCACCCAGTTCACGGTCGACAATGCGTTGCGCCAACCCCTTGAGCACCAGGCTGGTACCGACGAACGCCAGCAACTGCACTACGGCGGCGATCAGCACCCAGACAACCGCGTCCAGCACACTGACGCTGTAGGCGATGATGTTGCTGGCTGGCAGGGCAAAGCCGATCAGCGAGCCACCCAGGGCGATGGCGGCCGCCGGGTTGTTGCGGCGGATCTCGTCGAACTCCTTGTGCGGGGTGATCCGCGTGTAGACGAACTGAAACAGAGCGAACAGGGACACGGCGACAACGATATAGACGACAAAACCAAGAACGGCAGTCGCGTTGAGTGAGTCCTGGAGTGCTTCAAGCATGGTGTTTCCTTGTCAGATAACGGTGATATCGGTGAGTTGCAGGGTGATGCCGACGGCGGTGGACAGCGCGACGTTGCCCTCCTCGTCCTCCTCGACGGAGAACAGCAGGAATTCCCGGCGATCCACCAGGTCGATGTCGCGGGCGTAGAGCATGCTGTGGTGGTCCACGCGGTAAGCGGTTTCCGGGTTGCGCACCCACTCCTGCATCGGCACCAACTCGGTCTGGCTCTCTTCCGAGCCCCACTGGCGCTGGTACGCGATGCCCTCCAGCACGAAGGTCGGCAGGCCGACCGGTGATTGCGCACCGGTCAGGCGCAGCAGTTCGTCGCGGCTGCTGATCGGGGTGACCTGGTGGTAACCGAACAGGATGATGTCCTCGATGTCCTCGGCGGCATTGCCGTGCATCACCACCTGGAGGAAATAGTCCTCGTCGTCCAGGTAGAAGCGCTCCAGGCGCGTGCCCTGGCCGAGGTCGATGCTGCCGGTGGCCCAGATTTTTTCGTCGCCGGGCAGGATCAGGGTCGAGTTATCGGCGAGTAGCAGGGACAGGTGCTTGTTCAGGCAGAGCATGCGCAGCGGGGCCAGGCCCAGGGGCGGTTGCGCAGTGTGCGGGCGAGTGCTGTTGCCAGCCGCAGGCAATGGGGCCTGCAGGCCGAGCATGCGTTTGATCCAGCTCATGGAGGTCCTTGCGTTGTCCTTCTTGACTGCTCCGCACGGGAAAGGCAGCGGCGTATGTCAATGGCGCAGATTGCCTCCTGCGCCTTCATCCCCCTTGTAAGGGGCACGCATCCTGCCTTCGCAGGTCGCGGACGGTACAGATGATTTTTTTTGCAAGCGATGTCTTGCTGAACAGCGGACCAGAACAGGCCCAAGAAAAAACCCCGGCGACAGGCGCCGGGGTTGCGAGGGAACGGATCGGCAGACAGCGCTCAGCGCCCCACCGCCCGCGCCGCATCGGCGGTGTACATGTCCGGGCTGTACTTGCCTTCGTTGAGGATTGGCCCTTTCTTGGCTTCGTTGGTCATGCCATAGCCGGTGTACTGCCCGGAGTTGAGGTCCATGAAGAACTGCGAACCGGCCTGCCAGCCGCTCATGTCGGGGTGGTAGTAGTAGTTGATCATGGCGTGCTTCCACAGTTGGCCGCGGGCGTCGTAGTTGTCGGCCATGACCGCGTTCCAGGTGTCCTCGTCGATGAACAGCACGCGCTTGCCATAGACATGGCGGAAGCCTTCCTTGAGATCGGCCTCCACCACCCAGACCCGGCGCAGTTCATAGCGCATGGCGTCCGGGTTGGGGTGGTTGGGCGTCAGGATGTCGCTGTACTTGTAGGCGGCGGAGTTGGCGCGGAAGGCGTTGGCCGGGCTGTAGATCTCGCGCTTGCCCAGCAGCTTCCAGGTGTAGCGTTCCGGGGCGCCGTTGAACAGGCGATCCTCGTCGACGGTCATGGTGCCGTTGGTGCCGATCATCGGCTGGTCGTAGCCATAGCCCGGCATCTGCCGCACACGCCGGGTCGAGGGGCTATAGGCCCAGGCCTGGCGCGACGAGGTGACGAAGTTGTAGGGCTCGTGGGCGATGCTGATCACGCCGTTGTCCCGGGCCGGCTTGAGGGTGGTGTTGTAGCTCATGGCCTGGACGCCGTCCTCGGTCTTCGGCTCCACCAGCGGCGAGTTGGCCTGGGACAGGTTGCGCGCCTGGGCACGGCCCCAGCCGATGCTGCCGTTGGGCAGGACGGAGGCCAGGTCGGAGATCTTTTCCTCGGTCCAGGCGCGGGCCGGCAGCTGGTGGTTCCACAGCACTTCCATGCCGTTTTTCGGGATCGGGAACGGCACCTGGCCGAGGCCTTCGATGCCCAGGCCGTCGTTGACCAGTTTGGCGTTGAGGGCGTTGGACATGGCCCGCTTGCACACGTAGTCCGGATAGCGGAAATCGCGGTGACCGGGGTAGATGTTCATCTTGTAGGTGGTCGGGTATTTCTTCAGCAGGGCCTTCTGGCCTTCGGTCAGGTGCGCCTCGTACTGGGCCATGTTGGCGGCGGTGATGACCAGGATCGGCTTCTCGTCGGCATAGGGGGCCACCGGCTGGTCACCGGAAAACTTCACATGCTTCCACCCCGGGACTTCGCCCAGATACTTGCCGGTGTAGGGTGGGATGGTGCCTTCGGCATTGCCGGCGACTTCTCCTCCCACGCAAGTGAGGTCCTTGCCCAGGCGCGCGGCTTCTTCCGGGGAAACGGCGGCCAGGGCCAGACTGCTGGCACTCAGGGCGACCGCGAGCATGACGGCGGTTGTTGTTTTCATGTATTGCCTCCTGCTGGTAAAGACTTTCGGGTGAGACCCATTGTTGGCGATTGGGTGGGGGAAACATCGTCCGGAGGGACTAAGGATTCAGGGGGATTTGCGGGGTACTGCAGGGTCTGATCGCTGCATGGGTATCTACACGCAGGTGTCGAAAGCAACGCGCCCCTGTGGGAGCGGGTTTACCGGAACGCCGGACCGCCGCGATGGCATTGGTGAATTCACCTACGTAATCGCGGGTAAACCCGCTCCCACAGGGTCTGCGATCAGGCCGCTCGAGTCACTGAAGAAGCCTCTGCTTCAACTGATCCTTGAGCACCTTCCCGGTCGCATTCCTGGGCAACGGCTCGGCGACCCGGAATACCTGGGCCGGCACCTTGTATCCGGCCAGCCGCGCGGCGATGAAGGCGCGGATCGCGTCAGCAGATGGCAGCGCCCCGCCCTGCACCACCAGCGCCACCACCTCGCCCAGCTCGGCGTCGGGCACGGCGAACACCGCCGCTTCTTCCACCCCCGGCATATCGGAGATGCAGGCCTCGATCTCCGCCGCCGCGATCTTCTCGCCGCCACGGTTGATCAGTTCCTTGATCCGGCCGCTGATGTAGAGAAAACCCTCGTCGTCGAGATAGCCGAGGTCGCCGCTGTTCAGCCAGCCATCGCACAGGGTTTCGGCGCTGGCCTGCGGCAGGTTCCAGTAGGCACTCATCAGGGTCGGCGAGCGCAGCCAGATCAGGCCTTCCTGTCCGGTCGGCAGAGGGTCGCCAGGGTGATCGCCAATGCGCACCTCGACGATCGGCAGCGGCCAGCCGCAACTGGCCGGTTTATAGAGGAAGGGCTCACCGCCGATCGCCGCGCCGATGCCGTTGCTTTCGGTAAGGCCGTAGCCACTGCCACCGATCACATCCGGCTTGCGCTCGGCCATCGCCCCCAGCAGCCCGGCGGACGACGCCCCGCCGCCGAGCCCGAGGCCGAACAGGCTGTGGGTCTCGGCCCCGCCAAAGCGCGGCGAGGCGAGCAATTGCTGCATCATCACCGGCGCGCCGTTGAACTGGGTGCAGCGCTCGTCGCGGATCAGGTCGATGGCCTTGTCCACGTCCCACTTGTACATCAGCACCAGGCGTCGCCCGCCGCGCAACGCCGAGAGAAACTGCGCATGCAGCCCGCTGACATGGAACAGCGGTACCGCCATCAGGGTGGTCGGCGCCAGGCCGCTGGCGATGACCTTGCCGATCCGCTGCGGCGAACTCAGGGCACAGAACGCGCCCTGGAAATCCAGGGCGGTCAGCGCCTGGCACACCGCGCGATGAGTGGACGACGCGCCCTTGGCCCGGCTGGTGGTGCCGGAGGTATAGAGGATCAGCGCCGGGGCATCCGGCTGTACCTCCACCAGGGGCGCCAGCAGTGCTTCGGCGGCCAGCAGGTCTTCGTAGCGGAAGCAGTGATCCGGCAGCACCGCGTCCGACTCCAGGCCGACGACGAGGGTGGTGCGCTGGCGGGCACCGAGGTCGTCGCGCAGCAGCTTCAACCGTGGCTCGTCGCATAGCAGCAGGCAGGCGCCGCTGTCCTCGACGCCATGCAGCAGCTCGTCACGTAGCCCCCAGCTGTTCAGCGGCACGCATACCGCACCGCAGCGTTGCACAGCGGCGAAGGCCACCAGCCAGGCCGGCTGGTTACGCAAGGCGATGGCCACCCGCTCGCCGGGCTGCAGGCCGAAGCGCGCGAGCAACTGCCCGGCCAGGCGATCCACCTGGTCGAAGTACTGGTCGAAGGACAGGCGCTGGTCCTGCCAGACGATGAACTCGCGGGCGCCATGTGCGCGCCCGGCCTCGATCACCTCCTGCAGGGTGCGCGAGGCATGACGGAAGTAACGGGGACTGCCGTCTTGCGGCGTGCACAGCTCAAAGGGCGAACCGGCCGCCAGCAGGCGCTGCCAGGAATCACGCCATTGCTCGATCATCGTGACTCACCCAGGGCGGCATAGCGCTCGCAGTGGAAGTCGCGGTCACCCAGGCAAGCCTGGGCCACCCGCACGCGCTTGAGGTACAGCCCGACATCCAGCTCGTCGGTCACGCCAATGCCGCCGTGCATCTGCACCGCCTCGTTGGCCACCTTGATCGCAGTGTCGCCAGCCTTCCATTTCGCCAGGCTGACCAGGCGCCCGCGCTGCGCGGCGTCGAGCCGGTCATCGTCCAGCGCCGCCAGCCCGGCCATGACCGCGCTGCGCGCCAGGGCCAGATCGACGAACAGCCGCGCCGCCCGATGCTGCAAGGCCTGGAACGAGCCGATGGGAGCATCGAACTGGACCCGGGTCTTGAGGTAGTCCAGGGTGGTCTGGAACAGCTGCTCGGCAATGCCCAGCAGTTCCGCCGCCAGGCAGGCGCGGCCGCGGTCGAGCACTGCGTCCAGCAACGCCCAGCCCTGACCTTCCGCGCCGAGCAAAGCATCCTGGCCGACCCGCACCTCACGCAATTGCAGGCGGGCGCTGTTGCGCGAGTCGATCAGCGGCAGCGCCATGCACAACAGCCCTGGCGTATCCGCCGGCAGCAGGAACAGGCTGATGCCCTCGGCCTCGCCCGCCACGCCCGAGGTGCGCGCGGCCACCACATAGGCATCGGCGCCCACGCCATCCACCACCCAGAACTTGTCACCGTCCAGGCGATAGCCGTCGCCCTCTGCCACCGCCTTGAGTGTCGTAGCCACCGGGTCATGCCGGGCTCGCTCGTCCACGGCCAGGGCCAGGCGCAGCCCACCGGCGATCACCCCCGGCAGCCAGCGTTCCTGCTGCACGGCATTGCCCGCCAGTTGCACCAGCGAACCACCGAGTACCACGCTGGACAGTAGCGGCGTGGCCGACAGGTTCTGGCCGATCGCTTCGAACACCGGCCCCAGCCCCATGCAGCCGAACGCCAGGCCGCCCAGGGCTTCGGGAAAGGCAATGCCGCTCCAGCCCAGGTTGACCGCGTCCTGCCACAACTGCGGGTCGAAACCAAGGGCCGAGCCCTCGTCACGCAGCTTGCGCTGGGCCGCTACCGGGCCACGGGCAGCGAGAAAGTCCCGCGCGCTATCGGCCAGCAGACGCTGTTCTTCGTTGTAACGCAGGTTCATGCGCTCGCTCCTTTCTTGCCGTCGGGCAGGCCAAGCACACGCTTGGCGATCACGTTGAGCTGGATTTCCGAGGCCCCGCCGGAGATGGTCAGGGCGTAGCTGTTGAGCCAGCCACGGGTCAGCGCCAGTTGCCGCTCGCTGAAGGCATCGCTCTCCCAGCCGAGGGCATGGCCGCCGAGCAGGTCCAGCAGGACTTCGAACTTGTCGCGCTCCTGCTCGGTGTGCACCAGCTTCATGATCGCCATCAGCGCGCCGACATCGTCGCCATGGCGGGCCTCCTGGCCCATGCGCTGGACGGTGAGCTGGTAGGCATGCTCATTCATGCCGACCGCTGTAGCCCGCGCCTTCAGCGCCAGTTCGCCCTGGCCCTGCGGCTGCGGCAGGTATTCGCGAACCAGCTCCGCCAGATCGAAATGCGACGGCAGGCTGATCTCGCCGAACTTGGACATGGCCTTGCGCTCGTGCTGCAACAGGTACTTGCCCAGCGCCCAGCCACCGTTCAGTTCGCCGATCAACTGGCTTTTCGGCACCTTCACGCCATCGAAGAACACCTGGCAGAACGCCGACTTGCCGCTGATCAGGTCGATGGGCTGGGCCTTGACCCCGGGGCTGCGCATATCCAGCACGATCAGGCTGATGCCCTCGTGCCGCGGCTTGCCGCTGTCGGTGCGGACCAGGGCGTACATCCAGTCGGACTTGTCGCCGTAGGAGGTCCAGATCTTGCTGCCGTCGACGATGAAATGATCGCCCGCGTCCCGCGCGGCCATCTTCAGGCTGGCCAGGTCGGAGCCGGCATTTGGCTCGGAGAAGCCCTGGCACCAGCGCACCTCGCCACGGGCCATGGGTGGCAGCAGGCTGCGTTTCTGCTCCTCGCTGCCGTAGGCCAGCAACACCGGGCCGAGCATCCAGATGCCCAGGTTGATCTGCGGCGGCCGGCAGCCGAGGCGGCGCATTTCGCTTTCCAGTACCGCCAGCTGTTCCGGGTCCAGCCCGGCGCCACCGTATTCCTCCGGCCATTCCGGGCAGAACCAGCGCTGGTCACGCATGCGTTCGAACCACAAGCGTGCGTCTTCGCTGGGGAACGCAGGCTGGCTGGCACCCCAGACCACATCGCCCTCGCCCATCACCGTGCGCATCGACGGTGGGCAGTTGGCCTCCAGCCAGGCCCGGGTGTCGTGCCTGAATTGCTCAATGCTGCTCATGACTTGTCCCCTTTCTCATTGTTCTATGCGAACCCTGTGGGAGCTGGCTTGCCAGCG